>DASRZP010000020.1 GCA_035686305.1 Thermodesulfovibrionales bacterium
AAAGTCAGGTTGCTTAACGTAAGAAAAGTAGATCTGATTCTGCAAGATGGGAACGGTATCGAACTTCATCGCAAATCGTATTACTTCGGGTCGAAGGGCACGAACTTAACGCCAGATGAATCGAAGGAGTTTACTATGAGTTACTGGGTGCCCACCGGCTTTCTCCGCGATGTGCGTAAGCTATCAGCAGGTCTTGCTTATGAGTTTAAAGTTCAAGAGGAGAAGCAATAAGAACAAGAGCTCATGGTCATCGACGGTTCCTCGTTGCGTTCGTTTCTGCTGAGAATGTTCAGTCTCTATCTTCGCTTAATTTTGCGGCATTGTCGGTGTTAATGATCAAACAATTTGACACAAAGTGTTTCCTCCTAACGTAACGAGCAGGCCGGACTTGATCATTCACTAGGCGTCAGATGAAGTGAGTCTAGGCGGCTTCTGTGATATCTCACAGCTGTCGCAAGAATGTCGCAACTTTTTCTCATGTTATCAGACATCCCTTTCTTTTTGACATCAATAACTTAGACCCTGAAATGGCTTGCTTGGGGTGCGAGTGGTCGCCCGTTCAAATCGGGTCGCCCCGACCATATTTTTTAAGCTATGCTGACGCCTTCTTGCGGGCTAAGCCGCCTTACGATTCTTTAGATTCTTTCGGTGAGCTTCGAGAAATCGGCAATCATCAATGCCATGTCCCATATCTCTTTCAAAAGGGCAAGTCTGTTCAATCTGACTTCTTCCCTCTTGTCCATGACAAGGACAGCTTCAAAGAAACTGTTGACAGGCCCCGTCAGAGCCGAAAGGGCTTTCAGCGCGTCTTCGTATTTCCTCTCCCTTATTATGCCCTCGATCGCGGCCCTGGTCTTTGTTACCTCATGGTGCAGGGTTCCTTCCTCGGGCTCTGTGAAGAGTTCTTCCCTGACCCCGGGGATAGGGAGGTCCGGTATGATGTTGTTGATGCGCTTTACGGCAAGGAGGAAACTGTTGTATGCTGCCTCCCCCGTAAACTTCGTTATGGTGACGAGCCTTTCCTTGATTTCAGAAAGGGGAAGATCACCGACGAGGTGAAGGACGGACTGGATGATGTCCGTGCGATAATCCTGTGAAGCATAGAGTGCCTCGATCCTCTGAAGGAAGAACTTGAGCACCTCATCGGACAGGGAAGGCCTTTTCTCCTTTACACCCTCTTCCGCCCTTCTGAAGAGTTCCTTCAGAGTTATCGGGTATCCCTTCTCACTCAGAATGGCGATGACTGCCAATGCCTGTCTCCGTAAAGCAAAGGGATCTTCGGAACCGGTCGGGATAAGCCCAATCGCAAAAAATGAAACAACATTGTCTGTCTTATCCGCAAGGCTCACCACAGAGCCTTCATCCGTCTCAGGAAGCCCGTCGCCAGAATGTGCTGGCAGATACTGCTCCACAATCGCATCGGCGACAACCTTTCCTTCTCCGTCATGGAGTGCATAGTATTTGCCCATCAGTCCCTGGAGTTCAGGGAATTCACCCACGACACCGGTAATGAGATCAGTCTTGCTCAGCCACGCTGCCCTTTCGATCTTGGCCCTCTTCTCCGGGAAAAAGAGCCCTGAGAGGGATGATGCGAGTCTGACAATCTTCTCGGTCTTCTCGTAGAGGCTTCCGATCCTGTCATGGAAGGTTACCCGTTTAAGGTCCTCTATCCTGGCGCCGAGTGAGGTCTTCAGGTCGTCCTCATAATAGAACCGCGCGTCCTCGAATCTCGCTTTAATGACACGCTCTGACCCGGCCTGTATCGTCCCTGCGTTCTCCTCCTTGGTATTGCTGATAACAATAAAATGATTCCTGAGCCTTCCCCGCTCGTCTTCGATAGCAAAGAATTTCTGGTGGTCCCTCATGACCGTAATAAGCAATTCCTTCGGAAGGCTGAGGTAATCCGCCGGGAATTTGCAGAGGAAAGGCACCGGATACTCTGTAAGATAGGTCACGGTGTCGAGGAGAGCCTCATCCATGACCGGCATTCCTCCCACCGAGGCTGCAAGCCTCGTTATCCCCTCCGTGATAATCCTTCTCCTCGTCTCCTGATCGACGATCACATAGCTGTTCTCCATAAGGTGAACGTACGTCGATATCTCCTTCACAACAAAGGAACCCGGGGAGAGGAAGCGGTGGCCCTTTGTTATGTTTGCGCTCCGTATGCCGTCGATCTCGAAATGGATCGTCTCTCCGCCGAAGATCGTCAGTATCCAGTGAATGGGCCTGACGAACCTTAGGTTGCCGTCACCCCATCTCATCGATTTCGGAAAGGTCAGCGAAAGGATGACCTTCCGAAGGATCTCAGCCATGACGTCCCTGACAGCAACACCCTTCTGTTCGATAACGGCAACGAGGTATTCTCCCTTGTCCTTGACCCTTGTCACAAGGCTCGCCACTTCAACCCCCTGAGAAGCAGCAAAACCGACGGCGGCTTTCGTCGGCTTGCCGTCAGTGTCAAAGGCAGCCTTCCTGGGTGGGCCATAGACCTCTCTCGTCCTGTCCTTCTGCATCGCGGGGACGCCTTTGACGAGAAGGGTGAGCCGCCTTGGTGTTGCGAGGGTACGAATATCGGCGAAATCTATCGAATATTCATTGAAAGCAGCAATGGTCTTCTCTTTGAGCATGACCAAAGCGCCGGGGATAAACCGTGCCGGTATCTCCTCGGTTCCTATCTCCAGGAGAAGATCGTTCTTCAAGTCCTGCTCCTGAGAAGGGGGAACTCCATCTCTTCTCTCTGCCGGTAGTATGCCTCTGCGCAGAGCTTTGCGATCCCCCGAACGCGGGCGATATACCCTGTCCTCTCCGTCACAGAAAAGGCCCCTCTCGCGTCGAGGAGATTGAAGGTGTGGGAACATTTGAGACAGAACTCATAGGAGGGGAGGACAAGCCCAAGGCTGTTGAGCCTTCTCGCCTCCCTCTCGTATGCCTCAAACTGTTTCATGAGGAGATCGGTGTCCGCATAGTCGAAGTTGAACTTCGAAAACTCGACCTCACCGACGTAATGGACATCCCCGTACTTTATGCCGCCGCCCCAGTCGAGCTTGAAGACGTTGTCCACCTCCTGGAGATACATGGCGATCCTTTCGAGTCCGTAGGTGATCTCAAGAGATACAGGCTTCAGATCGATTCCTCCCACCTGTTGAAAATAGGTGAATTGCGTTATCTCCATCCCGTCAAGCCAGACTTCCCACCCCAGTCCCCAGGCGCCGAGCGTCGGTGATTCCCAGTCATCCTCTACAAATCTGATGTCGTGCTTCAGGGAATCTATGCCCAGGTAACCGAGGCTTTCGAGGTAGAGTTCCTGGCTCTCAACCGGAGAAGGTTTCAGGATAACCTGAAATTGGTAATAATGCTGTAGTCTGTTCGGGTTCTCACCGTACCTGCCGTCAGTCGGCCTCCTGGACGGTTCAACATAGGCGACCTTCCAGGGCTCGGGTCCTATGACCCGGAAAAAGGTGGCCGGGTGGAACGTGCCGGCCCCTACCTCGGTATCGTAGGGCTGGAGGAGGACGCAGCCTTTCTTCGCCCAGAATTCATGGAGTTTCAATATGACGCTTTGAAAGTTCATAATAGCATGAAATCATAATGGAAAGATTTGGCTTTTGTCAAATTATGGTATAATTTTTGCGATGGCTGATAAGCGCTTCATGAAGGGCAATGAAGTGATAGCCGAAGCCGCTATCCAGGCAGGTTGCCGCTTCTATGCAGGATATCCGATAACCCCCCAGAACGAGATCCCTGAGTATCTGTCGAAGAGGATGGAGGACGTCGGCGGCGTTTTTATCCAGGCAGAGAGTGAAGTGGCGGCAATCAATATGGTTTACGGCGCAGCTGCCTGCGGCACCAGGGCGATGACCTCTTCGAGCAGCCCCGGCATAAGCCTGAAGCAGGAGGGGATCTCATATCTTGCAGGAGCTGAGCTCCCTGCTGTCATTGTAAACATGCAGAGGGGCGGCCCCGGTCTCGGCAACATTTCGGGGAGTCAGGCAGACTACTTTCAGTCGGTGAAAGGCGGCGGCCATGGCGACTACCGGCTCCTTGTCTATGCGCCTTACAATCTTCAGGAGCTTTGGGAGCTCACGATGCTCTCCTTTGATAAGGCCGACGAGTACAGGAATCCCGTCATGATCCTTGCTGACGGAATCCTGGGCCAGATGATGGAACCCTTTTCCCCGACACCCTACGTAAAGCCCGATCTCCCTGAGAAGACGTGGGCCTTGACGGGATGCAGAGGGAGAGAACCGAACGTCGTCAAGTCCCTTTACATGGGTGACGGAGAATTGGAATACCGGAACACCATTCTTCAGAAAAAGTTCGGCCGGATGAAGGACAAGGAAATACGGTACGAAGCAACAGCCACCGATGATGCCGAATTGATTGTCGTCGCCTTCGGCATTGCGGCGAGGATCGCCCTTTCTGCCGTGCGAAAAGCGAGAACCGACGGCCTGAAGGTGGGCCTCTTCAGGCCTATTACGCTCTTTCCCTTTCCCGAGAAAGAACTCCATGGTTTTGCAGGGGAAAAGAGAAGATTCCTCGTTGTCGAATTAAATGCCGGCCAGATGGTTGAAGATGTCAGACTCTCGGTCAACGGCAGATCAGAGGTCCACTTCTACGGGCGGCCGGGCGGCGCCATCGTCACACCCGAAGAAGTTCAGGAGCAGATTCAGAAGTTACAGGAATAACCCATCGTATATCCATAATCCATCTCGCCGGGACCAAAGCACTGGAATTACGTGCAGAGATCAGGACTTCACCTAACAGACACCGTATCACTGCCTATGAATTCGATTCGAAACGAGGACTATTCAGGATTGGCTATCTGAGAACACATCCTTCCTCTAGCCGTTATTTTCGTAACCTGTTAAGATAATTCATGTTACCACTGATAATCGAGACCGGATATTCCTCAGTTAAAAAATAATGAGGTGTCCAAAGTGTAACTTTGATCAGTCCGACGGCGGAACTGAATGCGCAAAATGCGGAATCGTGTTTGCGAAGTATCTGGCAATACAAAATCACGCATCTGATATATCTACGATTATTCTCCATCCCGGCTCCTCTGGGGAAGCACATGACAAGTCAAATAGACTAAGAGCATATCTTGGAAATGTGTTTTTTCACGCCGACGCCGAGATCAATGTATTTTACTTGATCGGAAGAGCACTTGTGCTGCTGCTAATTATTGTCTGGGGCCTGAAGTATATTTTTTCTTCTTTAGAGAGCAATTATTCCGGAAGCAGTTTCATGCATCTCATCAATCTTCCCTTTCATGAGGCTGGCCATGTCATATTCCGTATCTTTGGTCAATTCATGATGACGTTGGGTGGGAGCCTCACACAGTGCGTGGTGCCTCTCATATGTCTTTTGACGTTTCTCATGAAGACAAGGGACCCGTTTGCTGCTTCAATCTCGTTGTGGTGGCTGGGGGAGAACCTGATAGACCTGGCGCCATACATAAACGATGCGAGAGCGCTCAAGTTGATGCTCTTAGGCGGTGTGACCGGTCGGGATGTTGACGACTACCATGATTGGGAGTTCATATTGCGCAAGCTGGGATTGCTTGAATATGACCACCTGCTGGCCAAGGCAGCGCATATGGTCGGAGCATTCATGATGATCTGCGCGTTTATATGGGGGGCAGGTGTGTTGTTAACCCAATACAGGAATCGTCACTCGGACTAGAGAAAAAGCAACAGCGTTCATATGGTCATGACGGATTATCTTCTTCCTGTAGTCCGCAAATGTGTAACCTGATATAATAATGCATAGTACAAATTATAATAGATGGAGGATACAGTGGATGTCCTTCTAGCGCTAGCAGGGTTGGGAATAGCGATATGGGCCATATCTACTTTGTTTTCACCACCCAAGAAGCATAAGGACTTTACCTTGCATGACCGTGACGAGGCAACAGCTAGAGCCTTGGGTGGAGGAAGTGGACCACCTGATTTAACTAAACTTGAGCCTACGGTAAAAGAAGAAAAGCGAAAAAGACATAAGGGTGATCAGTAGATCATCATGTAAGATGTCCTTCCTGAACTCTTCATCTCTGCTCTCTGATATAATTGTGCATAGTACACCAAGTAATTCTTGGAGGGACAACGGTACTTGGCTGCGATTCATGTATCAAATGTCAAAATGTTCGGATTAAGGTTAAGAGAAATAATAGTCTTTTTATTGACGGTCTTCGTACTATTGTATTTTGGTTATAAGAAACAAACAGTCGCCCTAGTGATCGCATACCTCTTGTTGGTGCCGACACTTTATCTCATTAAGAAAAGGAAGAAGCTATCCTATTGGCAAGAGAAATTTATTGCTTATCTCATAGGTCTTTCAATTTTTGCTTTCGTCATCCCCTTCGAAGATCTTCTCGCTTTGACTGTGGGCTCGCTTATCGCTGGGATAATAATATCCGTCGCAAAAAGCAGCAAGTGGAAGAAAGTCAATAAGGATGAAGAGATGCTTCCAAAATGGGAGGGAGAAGAGGAAGACAAAAGGGGAAAAACTTCTTGAACGATTTTGCCACGGAAGAAGCATTGCTGGACACCGCAACATACAGGAGATTTGGCATCACCAGCCTAATATTCGCTGTCGCGGGCTTGCTCTGGTTCGTGGTGTGTTTTTCTGCAAAAGAGGCACGATGGTGGAACTCTCTATGGTTCTTTCTGCTGATCTTCCTGTTCTCTGTTGTATCTGGCATTATTGGTCGTAGGAGCATTTGGGGTGTTCTTGGTGTTGTCTTCGGCGGCATAGGATCGTTGGTTGTCGGCTTTCTGCTGTATGTCGGGTAGGAGGAGTAGCTTCGGAAATCCGCAACAGTTTCATTTCTGTGAAAGTGCGGAGTCGTCGGTGTACTCCGCGATCCGACTGTTTCGGACATTGTCCGTCAGGTCAAGTAGCGGCAACTACAAATTATGGGCTATCCGATCTTCCCGAACTCCCTCTCAAAATAGCCTAATGTGAGGTCGTCATAGATGCAAAATTCGACAACTTCGAGGCTCGTCTTCGGATTCTCCTTCAGATATGTTGCTGCTTCCTTGACAAGTATCTCCGCGCACCGGTCCTTCGGGAATCCGAAGATGCCCGAGCTTATGGCGGGCAGGGAAATACTCTTGAGACCTTTCCCAGAGGCGAGCTTGATACTGTTCAGAACGGCATTCTTCAGCTTACTGTCTTCGTCGCCCTCTCCCATCCTCGGTCCTACGGCATGAATGACATACCGCGCCGGGAGTCTGCCGGCGCCAGTCACAGCAGCATTGCCCACGGGGACATAACCGATTCTGTCACTCTCCTCCTGGATAATCCGGCCCCCCTTTCGTACAATAGCCCCTGCAACTCCTCCTCCGTGCTGGAGATAAGAATTTGCCGCGTTCACAATTGCATCGACATCCCTCTCTGTTATGTCAGCCTGAACAAGACGAAGCGTTTTTCCCCAGATCACCTTTTCTCCCACGACTTTCATAGTTCCTCCGTAGAGAGCCCCTTGACGTGCTCTCTCTGTCAGCCTAACAATCTTTTTGAGCTCCGCTTCCGCGCCGTAACGATGTCCTCAGCAGACTCCGAGGAATTGTCGTACATACCCTGTGTGGAATAATACTAAAAAACGCGCTTTCTTACAAACAGATTCTTTATGTGATACAATAGAATAGTAAGACAGGGAGGATTCAGCATAGCAGCTGTTCACGGAAACATAACAGGCCTGAAAGGTTCGCAACTCCATGCCCTCGAAAGGATCTATCGGAGAAGGGTTCCCCGTGACAAGGTAATCACCCCTGAACTCGCGCGGTATCTCACAGGGTTATCATCATCAATCAATCGCCAGATCGGTCTGCTCATCACCCGGTCCGGCAATATCACCCATGTCATCGTGGGAGACGCGAAAGGTATCCTAATCCCTGAGCTCTCTCACTATCCCATCGGCAAGAAGGCGCTCAGGGGGATCAGGCTCGTCCATACCCATCTGAAGGGTGAACCGCTGAATCAGGACGACCTTACCGACCTCTCACTCCTGAGGTTTGACCTCGTCGCTGCCCTGGGGATCAAGGATTCCCTGCCGGACACGATCTCCCTCGCTCATCTCATGCCCCAGGACTCTGAGAGGTCCGTCGAGATAACACCTCCAGAGAATTTCCATCAGCTCAGCATGGACTTCTTCTCGTTCATCACCGCCCTCGACGGCGAGATGGAGAGAAGGAGAACCTTCAGTCAGGATGAAAAGAGGGAGAGGGCAATCCTTGTCAGCGTATCGACAAGACCAAGGTATGAGCAGGAGGATTCGATCGAGGAACTCAGAGACCTCGCCTATTCGAGCGGAGTCCTTGTCCTCGATACGGTAATCCAGAGGCCGAAGGAAATCAACCCGCGGTTTCTCATGGGGGAAGGTAAGCTGAAGGAGCTTGTCATTAATGCCATGAACAAGGGCGCAACGATCCTGATCTTTGACCAGGCCTTGAACGCCTCTCAAACCAAGGCGATAGGGGAATCAACGGAACTGAAGGTTATCGACCGTCCCCAGTTGATCCTCGACATCTTTGCCCAGCGCGCCCACAGCAGGGACGGAAAGGTCCAGGTTGAACTTGCACAGCTCAAGTACCGCCTGCCGAGACTCACGGGGAGAGGCACGGCAATGTCAAGACTCATGGGAGGGATCGGAGGGAGAGGCCCTGGTGAGATGAAGCTCGAGATCGACAGAAGGCGTGTCCGTGACAGGATCGGTCTCCTCGAAAAAGAGCTCAAAGCCCTTTCGTGCGCGCGCAGACAGAGAAGGCAAAGGAGGATCGAGACGGGCATCCCCATCATCTCGATCGTTGGGTACACCAATGCCGGAAAATCAACCCTTCTCAATGCCCTCACGAGGAGCGAGATCTTTGTTGAGGACAAGATGTTCGCCACCCTCGATACGTCGAGCAGGCGGCTCAGGTTCCCTCGGGAGAGGGAGGTCATCATCACCGACACCGTCGGCTTCATCAGGGACCTTCCGAACGACCTTGTAGCGGCCTTTAAATCGACGCTCGAAGAACTTGAGGATGCGGACCTCCTCGTACATCTTGTCGATATATCAAATCCACGGTTCGAGGAACATATGGCATCGGTGGAACGAATACTCGAAGAGCTGAATCTCGCTCATAAACAGCAGCTTCTCGTCTTCAACAAGACCGACCGGGTATCGGCTGAAGTCGCTGCCAATGTCAGGATGCGTTTCAATGCCATCGCAATCTCCGCCGTCGACCCCTCAAGCCTGAAGCCTTTTCTTGATGCGATAGAAGCCCATCTCTGGGATAGCAAAATGGCAGTCGCAATAGTATAATAAAGGATTATTTCGGTAAAGGAGAAGAGAGATCTCATGGACTTTAAGCCTAAGTGGATCGCCTGGGAGATAACGAGGAGATGCAACCTTAGATGTGTGCATTGCCGTTCCTCCTCTGAAATGGAAGTGCAGGGTCATCCCGACTTTTCTACGGAAGAGGCCTTCAGAATCATCGACGACATATCCTCCTATGCACAGCCGGTCATGGTCCTGTCCGGCGGTGAGCCCCTCATGAGGAGCGATGTTTTTGACATCGCTCGATACGGCAGCGGGAAAGGTCTGAGGATGTGTCTTGCCACAAACGGCACCCTCATTACCGAGGAGATATGCGGAAGGATAAAGGACTCCGGGATGAGGATCGTATCGCTGAGCCTTGACGGATCGACGGAGGAGGTACACGACGATTTCAGGAATGAGAAAGGCGCCTTCGCGGGGATCGTGAACGCTGCGCGGTTATTCAGAAAGCACGACATCGAGTTCATCATTAACTCTTCCTTCACGAGAAGGAACCAGGAGGAGATACCAAAGGTCTACCGGTTTGCAAAAGAACTCGGGGCAACTGCCTGGTATATGTTCATGATCGTCCCCACCGGCAGAGGCGAAGAGATCATGAACGAGCTCATTTCGAAGGAGGACTATGAGGAGATCCTCGAATGGCATTACCAGATGGAGAAGGAAGAACACGATATGCTCGTGAGACCGACGTGTGCGCCGCACTACTACAGGGTAGTCCTCCAGCAGGCAAAGGAAGAAGGTGTCAGGCTTGAACGGAGGACTCTTAAGTTTTCGACAGGCGGATCAAAGGGCTGTATCGCTGGCCAGCTCATATGTCTCATCAATGTGGACGGCGATGTGCTCCCCTGCAGTTATTTCCCGAAGTCCGCGGGCAATATAAAGAGACAGTCCTTCAAGGACATCTGGGAGAACTCAGACCTGTTCCTGGAGTTGCGGGATTTCAAGAGGTATAAGGGAAGGTGCGGGTCCTGTGAATATATCAATGTCTGTGGCGGCTGCAGGGCGCGCTCCTATTCTGTTTACGGAGACTACCTCGAGGAAGAGCCCTTCTGCGGCTACCTGCCGGTGAAGATGGAGAAAAAGAAGGTTGCCCGCAACTGAAGGGCAAGGAGATGCAGCAATTTTTCATGAGAGGACACGCAGACTAAAGCTGAGGACCTTACCACGGACCTTCGTGACAGCTGTGGTATAAACTCTTTTTCAGTGACGAGGAGGTTTTATGAACGATACTTTTCTGAAGGCGTGCCGTGGCGAAAAAACGGATTATACCCCTGTATGGCTCATGAGGCAGGCCGGAAGGTACCTTCCCGAATATCAGGCGGTCAGAAGCGGTGTTGATTTTCTCACTCTCTGCAAGACGCCCGAACTCGCTGCAAAGGTCACAAAGCAGCCCGTCGATATTCTCGGTGTGGACGCAGCGATACTCTTCTCCGATATCCTCATCCCCGTTGAGGCCATGGGTATGCACCTTGAATTTTCCGACAAGAAGGGGCCTGTTCTGAACGACCCTGTGCGGACGAAATCAGGAGTGGACCGCCTGACCATTCCCGACACAGAAGATAGCATGTCTTTTGTCCTCGAGGCGATCAGGCTGCTGACGGCTGACCTCCAGGTGCCCCTTATCGGTTTCTCCGGCGCTCCCTTTACCCTCGCCACCTATATGATTGAAGGCGGCAGCACAAGAAACTTTGTAAACACCAAGAAGATGATGTTTCAGAACCCCGGTCTTTTCGATCTCTTTATGGATAAGATAACCCTGACCGTCATATCTTACCTTGCTTCTCAGGTAAGGGCCGGGGCCCATGCTGTCCAGCTCTTCGACTCCTGGGCAGGCGTCCTCACCCCGGAAGACTACAGAACCTTCGCCCTTCCCTCTGTAAAGAAGGCCGTCTCCGAAATCAGAAAAGAGGGCGTCCCGGTAATATACTTCGTGAATGACTGCGCCGGACTCCTGAAGGATGTCAGGAAATGCGGCGCCGACGTGATAGGCGTTGACTGGAGGGTTGACCTCCATGATGCCGTCAAGAAGCTCGGCAAAAAATGTATTGTTCAGGGCAATCTCGATCCCTGCGCCCTCTTTCTTCCGCAGGAGAAGATCGATGACAGGGTCAAAGATATTCTCTGGAAGGGGGAATTCGCGAGGGGCCACATCTTCAACCTCGGCCACGGGATCCTGCCGGAGACGCCGGTCGACAATGCGAGGGCGATGGTCGATGCTGTTCACAAATACAGTGAAAGGTAACATGACTTTCTTTCTTCGGTACCCTATGGCAAGAGGTTGGTAAGATAGAAACGACCGGCGTAATTCTCCTCAACCTTGGAGGTCCCGATTCCCTCGAGGCCATAAGGCCCTTCCTCTACAATCTCTTCTCCGACCGAAAGATCATCAGACTTGGGCCACCGTTCCTCCAAAAACCGATTGCCTGGCTCATAGCAAGCCTCCGCTCAAAGAAGACCAAAGAGATGTATCGGCATATCGGCGGCCGATCACCGATCCTCGCAATCACGTCGGGCCAGGCAGAGGCCCTTGAAGAAGCGCTGAACGGACCGGGCGTCAGGGGCAAGCGGCTCAAGGTCTCCGTCGGCATGCGTTACTGGCATCCATCCATAGAAGAAGCCGTAAGAAGAATGTATGACGGCGGCATACGGCGGGCCCTTGCCCTCAGTCTCTATCCCCACTACTCCCTTGCCACATCAGGATCTTCCCTCTCCGTATTTACCGAGACCGCAAAGAAATACGGCATGGAAAGTTCTGCGATTTCATCCTGGCCCGAGCACCCCCTATACATCGATGCTCTCGCCGACGTCATCAGAAAGGGCATGGCAGCCTTTGGACATGAGGGGGTGGAGGTGCTCTTCAGCGCCCACAGCCTGCCGCTCAGTATCATAGAAGCCGGAGACCCCTATGTCAAACATATTACCGGCACCATTGACGAAGTGGTGAAGAAGACCGGCATCCGGTGGCATCTCTCCTATCAGAGCAAGAGCGGTCCTGTTGCATGGCTCAGCCCCTCCACGGAGGAAAAGATCCGTGAACTCGCACAGAAGGGCGTCAGAGACCTCCTCGTTGTGCCGATTAGCTTTGTATCGGACCATATAGAAACACTCTACGAAATTGATATATTATACAAGGGACTCGGAGAGAGACTCGGAATGAAGCTTGTCAGGGCGGAATCATTAAACACCCATCCCCTCTTCATCAACGCTCTGAAAGACCTGGTCCTGAAACGTCTCGACGAACTGCGTTGGTAACACTATCACCGGCGCCCGGGAGGAATGACTCGCCGGGCAGGAAAGGAGCATACCTTGAAGGATGAGGAGATCATCGAAGTGCTGAAGAAAGAGAACGAGGAATTCAGAAAGCTGGATGAGGAGCACAAAAATCTCAAGGTTACCCTTGCGGAGATCGACAAGAAAGTCTATCTCACCACTGAAGAGGACCTGGAGAGGAAAAAGATCCAGAAGCTAAAACTCATGAAAAAGGACCGCATGGCCGAGATGATCCGGGAGTACAAGAAGAGCCATACGGTATAGAACGGTTGAAGGATGACGTATGCGGGATGAAAGATAGGATTTCCTTGACATTCATCCTTCGACCCTCATAATTCATAATTTCTGATAAAGGGGGTACTTTTGCTGTGAGGAGCAAACTGATCAAGGAAGGTCTGGAGCGGGTTCCCCACAGGGCGCTGCTCTATGCAACAGGCATTCCGAAGACCGAGATGAATAAACCCTTCATCGGTGTTGCCACGAGTTTCACAGACATCATTCCCGGCCACACCGGAATGAGAGACCTCGAACGCTTCATAGAAAAGGGGGTGCATACCGGAGGGGGCTACCCCTTCTTCTTCGGTATCCCCGGTATCTGCGACGGCATAGCCATGGGCCACTCGGGGATGCACTATTCCCTGGCGTCACGGGAGCTCATCGCTGATATGGTCGAGACCGTAGCCCAGGCCCACCAGCTTGATGGGCTCGTCCTTCTCACAAACTGCGATAAGATAACGCCTGGCATGCTCATGGCTGCGGCAAGAATCAATATCCCTTCCATTGTCGTGACCGCTGGTCCCATGCTTTCCGGCCACTACAGAGGCAGGAGACTCAATCTCACGAGTGATACCTTTGAAGCCGTCGGTAAATACAAAAAGGGACTCATTGAGGATGAGGAACTCAGGGCCCTCGAGATGTGCGCCTGCCCGGGCGCCGGCTCATGCCAGGGTATGTACACCGCAAATACGATGGCCTGCATTACCGAGGCCCTCGGAATGAGCCTGCCGAAATGTGCGACGGAACTCGCCGTCTCAGCGGCCAAGCGGAGGATTGCCTTTGAAAGCGGGAGGCGGATTGTGGAGGCAGTCAAAAAAAATCTGACTCCGAGAAAGATACTTACGAGGAAGGCCTTTGAGAACGCCGTTATGGTCGATCTTGCCCTCGGCGGATCGACAAATACGACGCTCCATATTCCCGCTATCGCCCACGAGGCTCAGATCGATCTGCCCCTCGAGGTCTTCGACACCATGAGCAGGAAGACTCCCCATATTGCAAACATGATTCCGGGCGGAGAGCATTACATGGAAGACCTGGACCATGCTGGCGGCATCCCCGCTGTCTTGAAGAGGCTCAGGGACAGTCTTCACGACACGGTTACCGTGAGCGGACGAAGCTTATTTGAGATTGCAGACTCTGCAATGATCTTCGATGAGGACGTCATCAGACCCCTTCACAGGGCATACCACAGGGAAGGCGGCATCGCGATCCTCAGGGGGAACCTTGCACCCGACGGCGCAGTTGTCAAACAGACAGCTGTTTCAAAGAAGATGATGAGGTTTGAGGGCGGGGCAAGGGTGTATGACTCTGAGGAGGCCGGGATGAAGGCCATCCTGAAGGGAGATATTGGAGCGGGCGATGTTGTCGTGATCCGCTATGAGGGGCCGAAGGGAGGGCCGGGCATGAGAGAGATGCTCTCCCCCACCGCAACGATAGCCGGTATGGGACTTGCGGAATCTGTCGCGCTCATTACTGACGGAAGGTTCTCCGGCGGCACACGGGGACCTTGCATAGGACATATATCTCCCGAGGCTATGGAAGGCGGACCAATTGCGGTGATTCGGGACAACGACAGGATCAGGATCGACATCCCGAAGAGGAGGGTCGATCTTCTCGTGTCCAACGACGAGATCAAAAAAAGGCTTTCCCAGTGGAAGCCGCCGAAGCCGAAGATAACAAAAGGCTACCTTTCCCGGTATGCGAGGATGGTGAGTTCTGCGGGAAAGGGAGCGATCATGGAATAGTCCCCCTGAGTCATTGATTTCTCCCGCTTTTTTTTGCATTTGCACAGACCGTTTTGTTAGAATGGTAAACGGTAAAACGTTATAAGGAGTGATGGGTCTATGAAAATCTCTGGTGCTGAGATCATTCTCGAATCTCTGAAAAGGGAGGGAGCGCGGCATATCTTCGGATACCCCGGCGGTGTCGTGCTGAACATCTTCGACCTCCTCTACGATAACAAGGACATCCAGCTGATATTGACGAGGCATGAGCAGGGAGCGATTCACGCTGCTGACGGTTATGCGAGGGCTACGGGAAAGGCCGGCGTCGCTCTTGTGACCTCAGGCCCTGGAGCGACCAATACGGTCACCGGCATTGCCACGGCCTCTATGGATTCAATCCCTCTCGTCGTCCTTTCCGGACAGGTGCCGACCATGCTCATCGGCAATGACGCCTTTCAGGAGGCAGACATCGTGGGGATTACGAGGCCCTGCACAAAGTACAACTATCTCGTCAAGGACGTAAAGGAGCTCTCGAAGATCATACGGGAGGCCTTTCACATAGCTATGACGGGAAGGCCCGGGCCCGTGCTCATAGACCTCCCCAAAGACGTGACTGCGGCAAAGACGGAATTCACCTGGCCCATTATAGACATCAAGAGCTATAAACCGACGTACGAGGGAAATAAGTACATGATAACCCAGGCTGCCCATCTCATCGCTAAGGCCAGGAAGCCCGTGATCGTCGCAGGCGGAGGCGTCATCAGCTCCGGAGCTTCAAACGAGCTGAGAGATCTGGCTGAATATACGAATACCCCTGTCACCATGACCCTCATGGGCCTCGGAGGTTTTCCCGGAACCCACAAGCTCTCCCTCGGTATGCTCGGTATGCACGGGACCTATTATGCAAACAAGGCCGTCCAGGATTCCGATCTCCTCATCGCCATTGGTATGCGCTTTGACGACAGAGTCACCGGAAAGATCGATGCCTTTGCCCCGCACGCAAAGATCATCCATATCGACATAGACCCAACATCCATCAGGAAAAACGTCAGGGTCGACGCCCCGATCGTCGGAGACGTAAAGCGGGTGCTCCTCGTCCTGAATAAGGTATTAAAGGAAGACCTTCAGGAACAGTGGGAAGAGGTGAGAAAGGCCTGGCTCAAACAGATCAAGGCATGGCAGGCCGAGAGACCCCTGACCTACACCTGGAGCGACGACGTGATAAAGCCCCAGTTCGTCGTCGAAAAGATCTACGAGCTCACAAAGGGCGATGCCATCATCTGCACAGAGGTAGGACAGAACCAGATGTGGGCCGCCCAGTTTTACCGGTATGACAGGCCGAGGACATGGCTCTCCTCAGGAGGTCTCGGAACCATGGGTTACGGGTTTCCAGCGGCGATCGGAGCTCAACTCGCCTTCCCGAACAAACTCGTCATCGATATTGCCGGTGACGGCAGCATACAGATGAACATACAGGAACTTGCGACAGCCATCATTAACAAACTTCCGGTAAAGGTCGCCATCCTCAACAACCGCTACCTCGGAATGGTCAGGCAGTGGCAGGAACTCTTCTACGACGAGAGATACTCATACAGCCATCTCGATGTCACTCCGAATTTTGTCGAAGTCGCCCATGCTTATGGCGCCGTCGGTCTTCGCGCAACGAAGCCCTCTGAAGTCGTGCCGGTCCTGAAAGAGGCCTTCAAGATAAAGAAACCGGTATTCATGGACTTTGTGATCGACTGGAAAGAGAAGGTATACCCCATGGTGCCTGCAGGAGCTGCGATAGACCAGATGCTCTTTGAAGAGCCTGAGAAGAAGCAGGAGAAGAAGCTCAAGGCGGTGAAATAAGGAGGAGATATGCGGCATACCATCTCTGTTCTTGTCGAAAATAAATTCGGTGTTCTTTCGAGGATCTCGGGACTCTTCAGCGGACGGGGCTATAACATCGAGAGCCTCTCGGTAGGCGAGACCGTGGACCCGCAGGTCTCGATCATGACCATCGTCACCACAGGCGACGACCAGATCATCGAGCAGATCACAAAGCAGCTCAACAAGCTCATCGATGTTATCAAAGTCACGGATATGACAGAGCTTGAGCATGTGGAACGCGAGATGGTTCTCGTCAAGGTCTCTCCGCGGCAGGAGGACAAGACGGAGGTCCTGAACATCGCCCAAATCTTCCGGGGTAGGATCGTTGACTCAAGCCAGAAGACCTATACCATCGAGATCACCGGTGAAGAGAAAAAGATTGAAGCCTTTATCGAATTGATGAAGCCCATGGGCATCAAGGAGTTTGTGAGAACGGGAAAAGTGGCCATATCGAGGGAAGGCATAAAGAAGAGATGAGACAAGCCGAAGGCTGAAAGTGCGGATGATTCAGCAATCATGATCGACCTTAAGAAGATCCCCTTTTTTGACACCCTCACCGACGCCGATTTCAAAGAGATCGTTCCCTATTTCTCAGCGGCGTCCTTCCGCAAGAGGGATGTGATTTTTTCCGAGGGAGACCTTCCTGACTGGCTCTATATCGTCCTTGGCGGGAAGATCAAGATTACCAAGGTCTCCATGGAGGGCAAGGAGATCATCCTCGAGGTGATACAGCCGAATGATTTCTTCGGCGGTGTCGCAGTCCTCAAAGGCTTCCCCTATCCTGCAAATGCCATAGCCATGGAAGACTCGAAGGTCCTGAAGATCTCCAGGTCCAATCTCCTGAAGGTCCTCGACAGGTTCCCGAACCTCATGTACCGTATGGCGCTCCAGTTGGGGGAGCGGATGAAAGGTTCCCATGAATCCCTGAAGAATATCGCCCTTGAACGCGTCGAATCAAGAATCGCATCTCTCCTTCTCAAACTGGCGGACAAGACAGGTCAGAAACTCGAGGCCGGCCTCCTCATCGATATGAAACTGACGAAGCAGGATATCGCAGAGATGGTCGGTACCACGATCGAGACATCCATACGAACCATGTCAAAGTTCAAGAAATCGGGTATCCTTTCCGAGAAGGAAGGAAAGATCGTTATCAAGAATATCGAGAAGCTGAGGTCTTTGTAAAGCCTCCCATTTGTCAATGAGGGAGGCCTGTCATTTTTCGTCAGTCCTCTAAAACATCACGCCTCCCTATCGTCAAGGTGGATCTTCTTTGGATGCCGAACTTCTGATAGACTTTCTTTAGAGATATACGGTGTTGAAGGAGACCGATATTTTTCATGCATAAAGTCAGGGACATGCTCTGGACGTGGCTGATGCCGGATCTGCCGGAAAGCACTGGCAGAGAGGAATGGATACGGCACGGCGGCAAATGGATCATCTTCGACCGAAAAGAGAGGATCATCAACATTGCCGAGAGGCTGGCGCCCTTCATAGACACAGGAAAGATCAAGAGTGCCAAGTACTGGAATGAGGATCCCAGTGCCATATGCGTCTATTCCTTCGACAGGGACAGGGAAGAAATTTGGGACATTCTCAAGGGGCTTGGGGCCGGAGAGAGCAGGGTTTGGGAGTACGACTACGCCTGGAACAAGAACCTCAAGAAACCCCTTGAGTTCGCCTATTCGTGGCTTTCGAAGTTCAGGACAATCCTGCAGAGTTATGGAATAGCCGGGACGTTGCGATTGATCAGAGAGGTGCTGGGACCGAGACAGACCCGATGAAGGTCTGAAACGTGGAAACGCGGGAAAAGATTGGAAATCCCAAGTCGTTTTCCCCGGTTATCCTCTCCCCCCTCACCCGAAGAGCCTCGGGAAAAAAGCCGGCACTCTTCTTCTATATGCCCTGTGGTCATCTCCGAACCTTTCCCCCAGCTCTTTATCTTCCAAGGGAATCACGAAGGCGTTGATAACGAGAAGATCGACGAGCGTGATGATCCCGACCGCGATCACCCCGGAAAAGAGAAAAACCCCGAAAAACATCATGGTGTGGGCCAGATAGGTCGGATGCCTGACAACTGAAAAAGGTCCTTTCGTGATAAGCCGCCCTCCAGACCGAGCGCCTATCTCAGGAAGACCCACCAGCCCCCACAGTCCGAGGAGTTTTCCGGTCCAGATGTGCAGTGATGTCCCAAGGCATAATAAGAGAGCGCCGGCAACACGGAGGGTGTCGGGAAAAGAGACTTTGGCCTTTAGCAGGAAATACCTCTGACAGTACAGAAAATACGCAAGGGGTAGCCAAGTAATGAGTGGCATCAAATAGGTCAGGAAACCGAGTCTCCTGAAGATACCTGTTGCACAGTGCACCGGAATCCAGAAAAGAGGAACAACAGGCCAGACGATGATTGCGGCAAGAGCGAGACTGTCAGTGTTCATCGCATCGATGTCCGTTGCGGTCCTCGCCACGTCTGAAGATACCATCACCCGCCGCCCCCGTCACACAGAGAGATCCGTCACGTTTAAACGAGATCAATGAGGAAGCTCCTGCTTATGCCTTTGAAGCCATCTCTCCATCACTCGTATCTCGGCTTGTTGTTCCTCTGATATCTTTTTCGTTCCGTTGTCTCGCTCCGTTCCAGCCATAGATTTGATCGTACAAGTAGCTTACCACATATTGGGCGATTTCTAGGAATGGGAAGAGAAAAAAGGATGATGATTTATAATGCATTTCGATTAAGGGCACCCTTTCTCTTGACACCCGAGGCCTTATAAGTGTTAAACCCGAGTTTCGCCAATAGCAGGACAGAAAAGAGATAATAGCATGTAATGAAGGCGAATTTTGGGCGTGCTCTGCTCCTGCCTATTGCTGCTGAAGGTCGAGACCGAGTTGCTTCAGTAGCACAGACTGCCTTTCTGTT
>DASRZP010000021.1 GCA_035686305.1 Thermodesulfovibrionales bacterium
TAATAGTCTGCACATTCTTGGCCGTCATTCCCGCGAAGGCGGGAATCCACTTTGAACAGAATGGATGCCCGACTAAGGATCTCGGGCATGACCAATAATAGGGAGCACATCTGTAAATATTATTTTGAGACTGTTAATAACATAATGCAAATTATGCAGTCGTGAAAATGTTGTGCCGACCACGGAAATGCTCAATTATATAATATCCTTCAAACTTAAAGCACTTTCTTTTGACGACTCAAATAGAAGTCTTACCGAGGGAATTCAACATCGGTTCTATCAGTGTAGTGAGTTAGAAATCCCTTTACGTTAGAAGGGTCGCAAAGGTCTTTGCGCGTCATTCCCGAGGTAGTAATCGGGAATCCATAAAGCAGTCGGCGGCATTGCTCTTTCATACCAGCAGGCGCACATTCCCGATCCTCACATTCCAGAGCCCCTATCCTCTTGCGATCCCGAGGCATTCTTCAGCCAGGGCCTTTTCGGTCATGGGCATGTCCGCCATATAGAAATGCGGATAAAAGGCGAGGAGACTGTATGGGATCGCGGGATCTATCGATGCGATGAATCGTGCAATATTTCTTATCTCAACCTCGTCTACATACCCGGGCACGAGTAGCGTGTTTGCGATGAGAAGGGGAGGGACGGTCCTCAGGCCGGTTTTCTCTCCCGCCCTTGCAAAATTCTCGAGCGTCCTTTTATTGGTATTTCCCGTCAAGACGGTGTGAAGATTGTCGTCCCATGCCTTTAAATCAAACTTAATGCAGCCACCGGAACTCAGGGCAAGTTCTGTCATCTCCGAGAGGAGCCCGGGAGCCATGGACCCGTTTGTCTCCCAGCATATCCTGAGAATCCTGCCCTTTCCGCTCTCAAGGGCCTGTCTCGATGCCCTGAGGGAAAAAGGGGCCTGTGGAGCGGGGTCGCCGCCGAAATAGCAGATGCAGGAGGTCTCTTCGTCCACCGCCGATGCGAGATCATGGGCCGAAGCTGTGTGCGGCTTGAGGGTCTCCTGTCTGAAATGCCAGTTCTGGCAAAAGAGGCAGTTGAACGAACAGGCGTGAAAGAAAACCGCGAGGTTCTTGTATCCATGTTCCGGCCCCGGACGATAGGCATATTCCGGATAGCCCGCCCCTGTTCCACCGGAACAGACCCAGTCCCCGACACAGTTCGTGGGCAGGGGGTCATGATACCATGAGAGTTTGCCTTCTTCAGGCGACACACCGGTAAGCCTTCCCCTCAGATTTCTCCTCAACCCACAGTAGCCTGTCCCGTTTTCAGGGATCCTGCATTCATTCACGCAAATCTTGCAGGGAATCCCCTGAGGGTCTTTCGGCGGTTTTTCGGGAAGTCCGAAGGCGGCCCTGCTCCGCCCATGCGCCGCCATCGCAATCGGCAGCGCCTCTCCCGGCCTCTCTCTTATACATTTGAGACAGACCCCGAGTTCCTTTGAGATGCCACGGGAAAAAGTGTCGCACAACACACACAGGGCCATATCTCATTTTAGCAGGCCCTTGGTCATTTCACTCTGACAAAGGGATATCTCTCCTTGTGATGAGACCGACTCCTGCCCGTCGGCTTTCGTTGGATTCTCCTTGATCAAGAAGGCGTATGAGATACGAATGCTACCGATCCTGGTGCGCGAGTGCGGGAAGCGCATATTTGTCGGCCGGTCCCTCCACATCGAGAACCACCCGTACCATATCTTCATCCGAGAAGACCTCTTCAAACCCACTAATCCTCGCAACATGCAACATTCTCGTATTTGTTCTCAGTATCTCCATCAAGATCTTCCTGATCCCTAACTCCCGTGCGATCCTTATGCAGTAATCGATGAGCATGGTACCGATGCCATGACCCTGCCATTCATCTGCAACGAGAATCGCCAATTCTGCTGTCTCAAGATCAGGCATTTTCATCATCCTCACGTCCGCAATCATCTGCTCCTGCCCGGGGCCTTCCTCGATAAGCGCCACAAAGGCTAATTCTCGCTCATAGTCAAGCTGGCAGTACCGGGCGAGTCTTTCGTGGGGCATGTCGGTAAGGCGCTGGTTGAACCTGAATACGATGGTTTCC
Source organism: Thermodesulfovibrionales bacterium (assembly GCA_035686305.1). Classification (NCBI taxonomy): domain Bacteria; kingdom Pseudomonadati; phylum Nitrospirota; class Thermodesulfovibrionia; order Thermodesulfovibrionales; species Thermodesulfovibrionales bacterium. Next base: position 2,071 of record DASRZP010000021.1, read on the forward strand.
TCTGACAGGGTTCTGAAGAGGCTGTAGAGGAGAGGCTCATCTTCAGGGCGTATCGGCCTTATAATGGCCGGAACCCCGTTCTCGAGGGTCGTCTTCTGGACGTATTTGAACGGATAGGGGCAAATGCAGAGATGGGGCGGACAGAGGTCACTCTTAAAATTGGTAAGGTCATGCGCCGCTTCCCGTTCGAGCAGGATGCCCGCATCGAGGATAAAACCTTCCTTGTCTGTGATGAAGAATGGGTTGATGTCGATCTCTTTAATGGACGGGAAATCGATGAGGAGATAGGAGAATCTTACCAACATCTCTTCCAAAAGTCTCAGTGTTTCTTTATGACGATCCTGGGACAGAAGGAATTTATAGATCTTTGTCTCCTCCATCAGTCGCCTCGCAAGGGTCTGGTTGAGGGGCGGCAGACCTACTGCGTAGTCGCCCAGAGTTGCAAGGAGTTCTCCCCCCATACCGAAAACAATGACCGAACCGAATGCGGGGTCTTTTTTGGCCCCGATTGCCAATTCATAACCGTACTGTGTAATCATCGGCTGGATCAGGACATGAGCTTCAGGGTCTCCGCTGGAGAGGGCCAACTCCCTGAGACTCCTGAAGGCGTCCCTGACGGAGCCCTCATCCTTGAGATTAAGGTGAACCCCTGATTTCTCTATCTTGTGAAAAACCTTTTCCGAGTCTATCTTCAGAACAACAGGGTAACCGATCTCTTCGGAAATGCGAACAACCTCCTCTTCATTCTCCGCCCTCTTCGTCGTAATGACGGGCATGCCGTAAGCCTGGAGTATTTCTTTGACCTCCTTCGAATTGAGTATCACCCTTTCTTGATCCAGGGCGCCGTCAATGATGTTCTTCGCAATTTCCCTGTCAGGGGAGAAATCCCTCAGAATTGTTTCGGGAGTTTCCTGCAGGAGTTGCAGATTATAGTCATAGCGATAGAGATAGATGAAACTTCTTACCGCCTGCTCAGGGGTGACAAAGGTCGGTATCGCCCTTTCATTCAAAAGCTCCCGGGCAGATTGCACCAGCTCACCCCCCATCCACACCGTGAATAAAGGGACATGGGGGTTCACCTGCTTTGCGGCAACGATGGCCCCCGCCGTCTCTTCGGGCTGTGCCCTGAAGTTAGGGACATGAATGACAACAAGCCCGTCCACATTGGCATCCTTGAGACAGTTTTCGACAGCTGTTTTATAGTCGGCTGGGGAAGCGCTCGTGAGGAGATTGACAGGATTCTGCACCTCCCTGACCGACGGCAGCAGTTGACGCAGGTTTCCGACGGTGTCCTCTCCGAGGACCGAGAGCTCGCCTTCCAGTTTCAGGAGAGTGTCCATCGCGATCATTGACGGGGCGCCGGCGTTGGTGATAATGGCGAGACGTTTCCCCCTGGGACGCTTTTCCTGGGCGAGGGTTTCCGCAAGATAAAAGAGGTCTAAGATCTCATCGATTCGCACTGCTCCTGCTCTTTTAAAAACTGCATCATAGATCTTGTCTTCTCCTGCAAGAACCCCGGAGTGGGTCAGGGCCGCCTGTGCCGAAATATCGAATTTCCCCGATTTGACCACCACGATGGGTTTGCTTCGTGCAAAGCTTCTGACGGCGGTCATAAATTTGCGGCCCCTCTCAATATGTTCGAGATAGAGGATGATCGCCCTGGTCTTGGGGTCTACTCCGAGAAAGTCGATGAGGTCGGGAAAACCGAGATCCAGTCTTGTGCCAAGGGAGATAATATAGCTGAAACCGAAGTTCTTGTCTATTGCCCGGTCGAGGAGCGCGCTCGTGAGTGTAGCGCTCTGAGAAATAAAGGCTGTCGTCCCACTCTTCGGCATTTTCGGAAAGAGGCTGGCGTTCAAGCTTATGCTGGGCCTTATAAAGCCCAGAGTATTCGGGCCTAGAATCCGCAAATCGTATCTCGTTAAGAGCTTCTTGATCTTGCCAGAGAAAAGCTGGTTTTCCTTATCACTAAGGCAGAAATCGGGATATATGATGGACACGCCCTTGACATTTTTTTTGCCGCACTCTTCAACGGTCGGAAGGATCTCTTCGAAGGGGACGGCAAGAATCGCAAGATCCACGCTATGGGGAATGGAGGAGAGCGTTTTGTATGCTTCAACGCCCTGTACGGATTCGGACAGGGGATTGACAGGATGGACAACCCCGCTGAACCCGTTGCCGATCATGTTTTTCAGGATGAAATACCCTGTGGATTCAGGGTCCTGACTCGCGCCGACAACCGCTATCCTTTTCGGATTAAAAAAGACTTCAAGATTTTTGATTGACATAACTATGCCCGTTCATTGCTGATGTGACTTCACGAGGATGCCTCGGCGCCTTTCGACTTTCTGACGATGCTCTTATGGAAGGCGAATCATAAGAATCAAAGCAATATGCATGTTGCCCTCTCTTCGCAGGATCCTGTCTGAAGTCCTATCTTATATTCCTATTATAACTCTTTTTTCCTTATTCGCGGTGACCACCAAGAAGAGAAGGGAAGGACAAGAATTTGATGGTTCTTCAGGGATTTGTGCGGGATAGAATGCCCTCTCTCTTGGGGAGAGGGTGTCTGAAAGGTCTCAAATCCAGGCGTTGCAACACCCTTCCCTTAATCCCCTCCCCTTGGGAGGGGGACAATAGGAGAGGCTCGCCGTCCTCATGGGAGGGCAAGTGAAAGATTTCACAGGATTCCCGGAAGAGCCAGTTTTTTAGACAGGCCCCACTTGCCATGTTATTTCTTCCTTATTGGCCGGTCGCCCGGGAAATGGCAGAGGATCAACGTTACGATCGGTATTCAAGTGGATGTCGAAACCCCTGGGTACCGCTCCGTCATGCGGGGGAAAGGCCGTCATCGAGCTTCCCGTGCTTTAAGAGTCCTTGATTCCTTTGGGATGCCTATGGTATGTTCATAGTATGAACATGAAGGCCGGCCGGGAGGATGGGGAGCCTCTGAAGTCCCTGCAGTTGCTCGATGAGCTTGCGAACAATGGCTCGATGACCCAGAGGGACCTCAGCAAGCGGCTCGGGATAGCACTCGGACTCGTCAATTCCTACATCAAGAACCTCGTCGCAAAGGGTTACGTTACCGTCAGGATGATACCTCCGAAAAGATACACCTATTACCTCACTCCAAAGGGGTTTAAGGAAAAGACCCGTCTTGCCTATGACCTCATGCAGGACTACACGAGGATCTACCGGGAGACGAGGACCAACCTGAAAGAACTGTTCGGAGAGATGCAGGGCAGCGGCGCCCGGGAAGTGGTCTTCGCAGGTGCCGACGAGATTGCGGAGATCGCGTACCTGACGCTTCAGGAGACGAAATTGAAGCTTCAGGGCGTGGTGGGCGAGGAACTGTCGGGAGCGAGTTTTTTTGGACGTGAGATAAAACCCATGGACGCCGTGGGGGGGATGGAGTATGACTTCGTCCTCGTTGCATCGTATCTTAGGAGAAACGAAATTTTTCAAGGGTTGCTAAGAAACGGGGTGAAGAGAGAAGAGATAAAGGTGATCTTTCCGCTATGAACCAAACGTGGACCAAATACCTGCCAACTTTCATCCAGCAGAAGCTGGAGGGGCGCCACGTACTGCAAAGGGCTCTCGGCAATACTGGATGGCTGTTTGCCGACCAGATCGTCCGGATGGGAGTTGGGCTCTTTGTCGGAGTCTGGGTGGCGCGCTATTTGGGGCCGGAGCGATATGGCCTTTTCAGTTATTCTGTTGCCTTTGTAACGTTATTCTCAGCTCTTGCGTCTTTAGGACTGAACGATATCGCGGTGCGGAACCTGGTCAGAACACCTGCATTGAAAAACGAGATCATCGGCACCACGTTCTTGCTCAGGATAATGAGCGCGCTTATGGTATTCGGACTGACCATGGCGGGAATTTTTATTGTTCGTCCCGCCGATACGCTGACGCATTGGCTTGTGGGAATCATAGCCGCAGGATCTATTTTCCAGGCCTTTGATGCCATCAATTTCTGGTTCCAGTCGCAAGTCTCTTCAAAGTACACTGTCTTTGCCACAAACTCTGCATTTCTCTTGGTCTCAGCGGTCAAGATAGTGCTGATTTTGAGAAATGCGCCGCTCGTTGCCTTTGCCTGGGCGGCACTGACAGAGATAGCCGTTGGCGCAGCCGGATTGGTGATCGCGTACAGGGTCACCGGGCACCGTCTGAAGGATTGGCACGCCAGCCTGACCATGGCGGCAACGCTGCTTAAGGACAGCTGGCCCTTGATATTTTCTGGGATAGTAAGCATGATTTATCTGCGTATCGACCAGGTCATGCTGGGCCAGATGAGGGGGAGCGCAGAGGTAGGTATTTATTCTGCGGCGGTGCGACTTGCTGAGGTCTGGTATTTTATTCCGATGGCGATCTATTCATCCGTGCTGCCTGGCATCGTTGAAGCCAAAGCGATCAGCGAGGATTTGTTTTACTCTCACCTGCAGAAGCTTTATAATCTGATGGCCATGATCGCCTATCTTATTGCGATACCGGTGACTTTCCTCGCGGGTTGGGTCGTGGCTGTTCTGTTTGGCCCCTCATATACGAAAGCAGGCCCGATGCTTGCTGTTTTAATATGGGCAGGGCTGTTTGTAAACCTTGGGGTTGCCCGCAGTGCATTCCTTAATACTATGAACTGGACCAAGGTCCATTTCATAACTGTTTTTCTGGGGAGCGTCACCAACGTCGTCTTGAACTTAGTGCTGATTCCCCGCTACGGTGGCATGGGGGCGTCCATTGCTTCCTGCATCGCCTATTGGGTTGCAGCGCACGGTGCATGCTTTGTCTATAGGCCACTGCATAGGACCGGGTATATGATGACAAAAGCAATATTATATCCAAAGGCTTGGTGATGAATAAGATAATAGAGGCACTCGGTGTTATTATTTTAAAAAAAATGGATTTGTACTCTTTATATTCATTAAAAAAATTTGGGCTTCTAAAGGAATATGGTTGGTTTAAAAGCTTTAAGGAGGAAATTTCCGTAGATGCAAATGGAAATCCGCTTCCATGGATCACGTACCCATCAATTGAATTTCTCAGCAAGCGTATTAATTCAAATATGTCAGTATTCGAGTATGGTAGTGGTGGTAGCACTGTCTGGTGGGCGTCACGAGTTAAGGATATTGTATCTGTCGAACATAATAAGGAGTGGTATCGAAAAACACTTACCAGTGTTCCCGTTAATGTAAAGCTTCATTATATAGAACTTGATTATGGCAGAGCTTATTCAGAGAAGATATCAGAATATAAAAATACGTTTGACATTGTCGTTATTGATGGCAGAGACCGAGTTAATTGTGCCAAGAATTCTATTGCAGCTCTTAAACCAGAGGGTGTAATTATCTGGGATAATAGTGATCGAGAGGAATACAGTGAGGGGTATCAATTCCTGCTTGAAAATGGGTTCCGGAAAATTGAGTTTATCGGTTTGGCTCCTATATGCCCTTTCAAGGCTGAAACAGCAATTTTTTATAGAACAAATAACTGTCTTGGCATTTAACGACTAAATTTAAGGGGTGGGTTGTGAAATATAAGGCAATTCAAAAAATTAAAGCCAAAGAGGCTGTTATCGGAATTTTCGGACTAGGATATGTGGGCCTTCCGTTGATGCTTCGATTTGCTGAAGCTGGCTTTCAAGTCCTCGGTTTCGATATAGACGCAAAAAAGGTCGATATGCTCAATCGCGGCATGAGCTACATAAAACACATCGGCTCAGAAAAGGTGACTCATGTATATAGCACCGGCCGTTTCAAATCAACCGTCGATTTTGCCCGGGCTGCCGAAACCGATGTCCTTATTTTGTGTGTCCCTACGCCGCTAGGAGATCACCGGGAACCGGATTTGTCATTTGTTATCAATACGATCGAATCCCTCCTGCCCTATCTAAAAAAGGGACAGCTGTTGAGCCTGGAAAGCACTACTTATCCAGGTACGACTGAGGAAGAACTCCGGCCCCGTATTGAAAAGAAAGGCTTCACAGTGGGCGAGGATATTTTCCTTATTTTTTCACCTGAACGGGAGGACCCCGGCAACCTTCGATTTACCAAGAGTTCCATCCCGAAAGTTGTTGGGGGGTCAACAGCAGCCTGCCTTGATATGGGAAGAGCTTTGTATGAAAGTATAATTGATAAAGTTGTTACCGTCTCCTCCACTCAGACGGCGGAAATGACCAAACTTCTCGAGAACATTTTTCGTGCTGTGAATATCGGTCTTGTCAATGAAATGAAGATCGTGGCCGACCGCATGGGGATTGACATCTGGGAGGTGATCGATGCCGCTGCTACCAAGCCTTTTGGATTTACACCCTTCTATCCGGGGCCTGGCCTCGGCGGACATTGCATTCCGATAGATCCATTCTACCTGACGTGGAAAGCCAAGGAATACGGTGTCGACACCCGCTTTATAGAACTCGCCGGGCAGGTCAATACGAAGATGCCTGAATGGGTTATTGGTAAGGTCATGGATGCGCTCAATGAACGCGGAAAAGCGCTCAAAGGCGCTAATATACTGGTGCTAGGGATAGCATACAAAAAAAACATTGACGATGTGCGGGAGTCACCTTCAGTCGAACTCATGGAGCTCTTAGCTGCCAAGGGGGCCCTTGTTTCTTATTCGGACCCTCACGTGCCCGTTTTCCCGAAGATGCGCAAACACCGATTCGACCTCAAATCAATTGATATTTCTTCGGAGCAGCTTTCGTGTGTAGATTGTGTGTTAATTTCGACTGATCACGACGCATTCGATTACGAATCTATTCTAAAGCATAGCAGGTTGATAGTTGATACCCGCGGCAGGTATCGTCAAGTATACAGCAATCTGGTCAAGGCTTAAAACGTGAAACTTCTTAAAGTAACCACCTATTATCCGAGTTATTTGAGGGATTTTTATAGCAAGAATCCATGGCTTACGGATAAATCATTTATCGAGCAGCAAGCTGCCTTTGCTTATGATGCATTCGGCTGGGCCGATTATTGGACGCACGCATTAACTCCTCTTGGTTACAATGTGATGGAAATTACATACAATGCGGAGCCTATGCAGCGTGCGTGGGCAAAGGAAAATTCCATTCCCGATCCAATGGGGATTGACTTGAATAAGATTGCACTTGCTCAGGCAAAAAGCTTCAGACCTGACATCTTATGGTTTGATGATTCTAATAACGCTTTATTACAGGCAATAAAATCCGAAGTACCGTCTATTAGATTCGTGTTGGGCTGGGTAGGGAGCGCGCTTCCGAGAACAGAAGCATGGCATCACATGGATATCATTCTGTCATGCGCGCCTGAATCAGTTGAACATCTTAAAAAGAAAGGGTATCGCGCTGCACACTTACATCATGGCTTTGATCCTAGAATCAATAGCCGCCTCAAAAATGGACCGAAGCAAATAAATTTTTCGTTTATCGGTCAGCTTGTTCGTTTAAATCAATTTCATATGGAACGCGAGCGTTTACTTGAGCAATTGGCAACACATATAGGCATAGATATTTTTTCTCCAAGTGCCGATCTCGGCTGGAAAGATGACGTTAAGGCGCTGTTGACGGCGGGCGCCTACGGCGGGATGAAAGTTCTCAAGGCCGTTGGTATTCCTGAATCTGCGTTGCGGGCTTTGCCGATAATCGGAAGAACGATAGACTTGCCTTCAAAACCGCTGTCACCGGTGAACCCGATTCTGAAACCATTTTTAAAATCCGCGGTTTTTGGTCTAGACATGTTTCAGGTTTTGCGTACTTCCAGGATAACTCTTAATATCCATGCCGATTCATCACCACGGTTCGCTTCAAACATGCGGCTCTTTGAAACAACCGGCGTCGGCACCTGCATGGTTACGGACTGGAAGAGCAACTTGCCGGATTTATTCGAACCCGATAAAGAAGCGGTCACGTACAAAACAACGGATGAATGCCTTGAAAAAGTTGCCTGGCTGCTGGACCACCCGAGGGAGCGCGAGGAGATAGCACGAGCTGGGCAGTCGCGAACCATGCGGGCGCATACTTTCGCTCAGCGGGCGCTCCTTTTGAATGAAATCATTCATAAACAGATGAGGGCGTAATCTGAATGAAGTTTGCGAAAAACATAAAACGCTTTGTGCCTCCTGTTATGGCAGATCTAGTGGCTCAGGCGTTCACTAGTCCTGTCTTTTCAGGCAACTACCGAACATGGGAGGAAGCGCAACTCGCATCAACGAGCTACGATTCAGACGTGATCCTGAATAAGGTCAAGGACGCCCTGCTCAAGGTGAAGAATGGCGAAGCCGTTTATGAGCGGGATTCTGTCCTTTTCGACAAGGTTCAGTATTCCTGGCCTTTGCTGGCCGGACTTTTATGGGTCGCTTCGCGGGAGGACAACAGACTGAACCTGATCGATTTCGGCGGATCGCTCGGGAGCAGCTATTATCAGAATAAGAAATTTCTGGAGCATTTGCCTGAGTTGAAATGGAGCATTGTCGAGCAGGAGAAATTTGTTGAATGCGGGAAACAATATTTCGAGGACGAGCACGTTAGGTTCTATCATGATCTGAATGCGTGCATAGAGGAGCGTCATCCTGACGCGATACTCTTTTCGAGTGTCATCCAGTACCTGGAAAAGCCGTACGGCCTGTTGGCGGATGTCCTGAATCAAGGATTCGCCTATATTC
>DASRZP010000022.1 GCA_035686305.1 Thermodesulfovibrionales bacterium
TGCCTCACAAACAGGGCGAACCTCTCGACGACAAAACCGAAGGCCATAATCGCGATGCTCGTCCTTATCCACGCAAGGAAGGTCCGCTCGTTCGCCATGTGAACACGGCGATTCCGCACCTTTCCGGATTCTCTCTCTTCCATCACCTTCGGCAAAGGGTGGCCCCCCTGGAACGGACAATGCTGACCATGAGTATTCTTGCGACAAGGGTGCCGAGCAAGGACTTTCCAACATCTTTATTCCTGTACCTGCCTGTCCCAAACACGACGAGAGAAAGCACCACCAATGTCAGCCCGTTGCCGAAGAAGTCTATGACAGGATTGGCGACGTGGAGGAACGCGTAGAAGAGCGGCTTTGTTTGAAGAAGGTCCTTCAACCACATAACAAGGGCATGATCGAGGAATAGAAGACAGAGGGGAAAGATGAACAGGCCGATGACCACTCCTTCCGCGTCCCTGTGGATGGAAAAAAGAATTCTATATCTTCCCTGAGAGATGGACTCTTCTTTCAAGAAGCGCATATCTGCCGTCCTCTTCTAGGACCTGAAAGCCCAGTTCCTTTAACATTTCAACGTCCTTCATTCTTGAGATAGCGACAACGTTTACGTTCTCCTCGACAAGGGGCACGACTTCATCACGGCTGCCAGCGCCTATGACCTTGTGACCTGAATAGAAAACAATGCTCGGATTGTTCATCCCATAGGCGATGAGCCTGCCGCCGTCCTGTAATCGCTGTTTTGCCTGAAGACTGTATCGGTAAAGCGTCCCCTGCACATAGTTACTGGCAACAGGTATCGCCCCAAAAGAGAGAGACAAGAGGAAACATACGACAATGGCGGCTACGCTGTAATACGAGGTCTTCCGGCTCACGAAGGCATAGAAGGATGTCACTGCCAGGGCAAAAAGGATGAGAGCTGCTGAAAAAGTCCAGTCGAGGCCATGAATCCCGATCTCTGTCAGGTAGGTCCTCGATACTAAGAGGCCGACAGCAAGGAGCAGAGACGTAACAACAATAAAGATCCCTGCATGGTATCTCATCCTTGTTTCCGCCAGAACGCCGGCAGATGACAAGCCCGAGGAGACGAGGATCGCCACAGCCGGGATGGAGGGAAGGATGTAGTTTGGGAGTTTCGTCGTGGCCAGCGAAAAGAAGACCATGACAAAGGCAGCCCACAAAAGAGCGAAAACGAGCAACGAGTGCCGTCTAATGGGTGATGAGCCTTCTCCTTCTGTCTTCAACCTGCGCAGATCCTGTAAAGCATTCTTTATCCCTGCCGGCAGGAACGCGACCCACGGGAAAAATCCTATGATGAGCACCGGTATATAGTAATAGAATGGTCCACGGTGTCCTGATATAACACCGGTGTACCGCTTGAAATGGTGCTTTATGAAAAATTGCTGGATAAAGTCATCCCCGTTCACCGAATATTGAGCAATGTACCAGGGCGCCGACACAACAAGGAAGAGAATAACCCCTTTTACACTGAAGACCTTCCCAATGCCTTTCGTCCCCTCTGTCGCGAGGAGGTAGATCATGGAAATAGCGAAAGGGAAGAGGATTCCTATCAGTCCCTTTGTCAGAAAGGCAAGACCTGAAAAGAGGTAAAAGCCGGAAAGATACCGGTCCCTTCCTTTCTCTTCAGTGACGGAAAGGTAGAAGGAAATCAGGGAAAGCGTTATGAAGAGTGTCAAGACCATATCTGTCACAGCAGCGTGAGAGTACACGAGGAAGTACAGGGAAAGGGTGAACGAGAGGGATGCGGCGAGCGCAGTCTCTTCGTCCCTGAAACGCCGTACGAACAAGAATACCGAGAGGACGAGGACTGATGAAGCAAGGGCAGAGGGGAACCTTGACGAGAATTCGCTGATGCCGAGGACTCTATACGGCACAGCCATCAGCCAGTAAAAGAGTATGGGCTTGTCATAACGGTTCCGGCCGTTATAGGTCGGTGTTATCCAATCCCCGCTCTGGACCATCTCCTTTGTCGCCGTCGCAAAAACAGCCTCATCAACATCAAAGAGTGTCACTGAACCGAGCCTGAAAAAAGAGAGGAAGAGAGACAGGGCAATGACAAGAAGAAAGAGTCGTGACATGAACGGGCAGCTACGACTTGTCTATCTTCCCCTGCTCTTTTGGCGGCTCTTCCTCGAGTCCTTTCTTGAATCCCCGTATAGCCTCACCAAGGCTCTTGCCGAGGGAGGGAAGTTTGCTCGGCCCAAAGACCACAAGGGCGATTATGAGAACAACCATCAATTCAGGCACACCCATACCAAACATATTGCCTCCTCCTTTTATCCTTACACTTTATCATACCATCATGAGGAGGGATTTTACGACAGCGAACTCTGCAGAAGATTCTACCCCTGTACCACAAGAACGGGGCACGGCGCGTAACCGATGACCTTTTCCGTCACGCTTCCCATGAGAAGCCTCTTCAGTCCTGTCCTGCCGTGAGAGCCCATGACGATGGCATCAGCCTTCTGCTCCCTTGCTACGCCCGTTATTGCCTCATAGGTCTCGGCTTCTCTCACAAAAGTCTCTGTTCTAACCCCTTCTGCCTCTGCCAGCCTCTTCACATCATCGACATATCCCTTTGCCTTATTGACCATGTCATCAACGGCCTCCGGGGCTTCTGCGTAAAATTCTGCAGGTACATCCACAATGGAGATCGCGAGCAGGCTCCCTCCGTAGGATCCGGCGAAGTCTATGGCCCTTTCAGTGGCAGCCTTGCTATATCTCGATCCGTCAGTAGCAACGAGGATCTTTTGCCATCCCACGGTTGTTCCTCTCGGTACAACGAGGACGTCCCTTCTGCTGTGACCGATGACTCTCGCAGTCACGCTGCCGATAAGAGCCCTTTCGAGGCGGCGGACCCCCCTCCTCCCCATAACGATGAGATCGCAGTTCTCCCCTTCGACGAGGTCGACAATTCTCTCGTAGGGCTCTCCTTCTTCACAGACTGTCTTAATGAGAGCCCCTTCTGCCCTTGCAAGATCAGAGGCCTCTGAAAGGGCCTGCTCACAGGGCTGCCTCAGGGCCGCCTTGATGTCCCTCACCCCGACAAGTTCGAGCTCTCCTTCGTAGGATGGAACAACGGAGACGACGGTTATCCAACTTTTCTCGCTGCTCGCGAGCTTGAACGATTCTTTCAGGGCATGAATGCTCGATTCGGAACCGTCAAGGGCGACGAGTATCTTCCGATATCTTCCCACAGCTGTCCTCTCCTCGCCATCTTAGCGGAGATTGTTATCCGCTTCTCGGCAAAATGCTATGTCGGTCCCGTGAGTTCATCAGTCAGCCTTCCGTTGCATAACATTCTTTTCCAGGAGGGCAGGCATGGTGAGAAGCCTTATATCGCGATACCTTAAAGGTTGCCGACCGCTGCCGAGTGCTCAATGCGGGAAATCACTTTCGGTCGGAGTCACTTTCGAGAATCTCATCGCTCGTACAGGGCTTCGATTCATGCCTGCCTATAAGCTGCTCGCAACACCAAGGCTATGTGGGCTATATCTTACCATGCTCCAGGACTTCCCGTGCACTTTCGCGCTCGGCGCGGCGACCCTGCCACATGGCACGAAGAACAATAAAGGCGCCGAGAGCCAGGGCGAAGATCATGATCGCAAAACTCGTGTTCTTTAACACCTTCACCGTACCCCCTCCAATGGTCTGAATCAAGCCGAGTTGTGACAGATAAACCGGCACCATCAAACCACGGCTGAAGAGCACGATGACCATGATGACCCCCATGACGACCTTTATCATGAAGGGTTTCACATAGGTGGTCCCAATGGCTCCCAGCTGTATGCCGAACAAAGAACCTCCGAGGATAATCATGGCCAGCCTTATATCGACAAGACCATGGAGGGCGTACTTCAGGGACCCGCCGACACCCATGACAAAGGCGATGACCAGCTCAGTTGCCGATGCCATAAGGCTCGGGGCGCCAAGGACATAGATCATTGAAGGCACGCCGATGAAGCCGCCGACAGCGATTGTCGCAGCGAGCATACCCGTTGCAAAACCGAGAGGGATCGTGAAGAGCACCGAAACCCTGGCATTCAGGCTCTTGAAGTAAACCATGGTTCCGGGGATATTGATCGACTGTACCCACCGTGCCAGTTTCGTCACCTTCTCCTCTGCATGCGCATCTCCCGATTTATACGTCTTCCATGCGTCGCGTAACACAAAAATGCCGACGACGGCCAATATGACGACAAAGGCAACGCTCACATAAAGGTTCGACCCTGCATCTCCGAAGGTCTTCTTAATATTCTCCTGGATATGCGCACCATAGAGGACTCCTGCCTCTGCGGAGATACCAAGGACGATACCGAGTTTTACATCGACCTGACCGTACTTGGCTCGCTTCATAGCGCCGACGAGGGCCTTCGGAAACTTGTGGCACATGTTGCTCGCGACTGCCACGAGTCCCGGCACGCCAAGGCTCATCATGCCCGGTGTGAGAACAAAGGCACCGCCTGAGCCGATAAAACCGCTGACAAGACCGCCGACAAAACCGACAAGAAAGAGATAGGTGATATTTACTGCGTCAAGGTTGATAAAATTGGCCGCTGCCTGAGCTATATCGTGCATGTTACCTCACCTCCCTTTTCTTCTTTGCGGCCTCGATGCCGAGGACGGTCCAGAAATGACCGGTAAAGGAGCCATGGACAAAGGAGAAAATAAATGCCGTCGCTATCGGCAGGAGTGCGAAGAACCCGCCTTTTGCAAAACTGCCGTTAATAGTCTCCTGATTTGTGAGAAGCGCCCCATAGAGCGCCGCTGATACAATCCCCATCGCTATCATCTTTCCGATGGGCTTCTTTTTCTTACTGCCGTAACTGTTTGCCACCGCGTTCCTCCTTGTTATTATGTTCTTGCGTTCTTGAGTCTCCGCAACATTGTTTACCCTTTCACTCCGTCCGCTACCACGACCAAAGGACACTTCAGCTTCTGCCATGCCTCGGAAAGCCTTTTGCTTTTGCCCGCGCAATCAACATCGAGATTGTCAGAGGATTCGGTAACGGCAAAAAGTATCTCCTTGTTTGAACTCGTGTAATCGATAATCTCCTTCTTGAGACAGCCCTTCTTCTGCGTCAGCCTGAAACCGATCCCTTCCTTCTCGAGCTCCGTTAGGCACTCCTGAAGGGTCGGATCAAGAGTCTCTTCGGGAGAGATATAGAGAACATCGAGATTGGCCCCTATCCTTTTACAGGTATTTACTGCGTATCTGAAGGTCTTCCTGTCCATCTGATCTCTCCTTAGCGCCAGCAACACCTTCCTTTCCTCCTTGAGAAAGGACCTCGCCGTCTCCGTCTCTCCCTCTTCTGCAAAGGAGATCGCCGACATGAGGTCTTCCATCTTCTTTTTCAAGCCGCCCATAATGGAACTGTTACCTCTTTGCTCCAGGAGCAGAGATTCTCGCCGTCTTCCGGGCGATCGGGGCATCGCGCTTCTCATCTCTCCTCTTTTCCCTCATGATCTCCCTGGCAGTATCAAACTCACCAGCCTCAGCAAAGGTTATTGCTGAAAAGA
>DASRZP010000023.1 GCA_035686305.1 Thermodesulfovibrionales bacterium
TCTTGGCCGTCATTCCCGCGAAGGCGGGAATCCACTTTGAACAGAATGGATGCCCGACTAAGGATCTCGGGCATGACCAATAATAGGGAGCACATCTGTAAATATTATCTTGAGACCGTTAATAACTATGTCATTCTCTTCGTTGCCGACGATTCAAGCAGTGTGGTGTCCCTTCCCAGTTTCAGTTTAGCAGAGAATATTTGAGGCTGCAATTAAAAGTGGAGTAGTTCCTAAGGCTATAGAAAGCGATCCCTGATCACATATCTGAAAGATTGCAAAGGGGAAGCATCCTGACCCGGCAATTTCCATTGGAGTCAACAGACTTATAGTTTTTGTAAGCAGGATTATCCTTGCAATACGGTATCTGACAGTCTCGATCCGAGAATATATCGATGCTGACTCCCGGCCTTACCGTCAAGAGATGCTCATGAGTCCAGATGATACATTCCCCACCATCTTCCTTATACCAGAGGTCAACCATGGTCGCATTTCTGACGATGATGCCCTGTTGACTGCATGGATCTTCCTGAGCCCGACCGAAAGACGGGATCGCAAGAAGAACGAGAAACAGAATGGCTATCTGGGCAAAAACTTTTTTATCCATAACTCCTAAGCTATCACTAAAGCAGAGCTATGTCAATATGGCCAAGAGTGGCCCTCTGTCTTCAAGGGTCGTCACCAGGCAGACCTTCGAAGATCGCGCGGATCAAAAACTTCTCTCCTACCAGTTCTCCTCCAGAAGCTCAAAGTGCGCCTGGGCATGGTCGCATGCAGGGCATTTGGCCGGTGTGTCCGTTCCCTCGTGGATGTAGCCGCAATTCCGGCATTTCCATTTCTTCGGCTCTTCCCGCCTGAAGACACGGCTCTTTTCGATGTTTTCCAAGAGACCGAGATAGCGCTTTTCGTGCTGCTTCTCCGCGACGGCTATTGCCCTGAAAGCGGCAGCAATGATGGGGAAGCCTTCTTCAGCGGCTATCGCTGCGAATCCAGGGTACATAACGCTGTGCTCGTAGTTTTCCCCTGCAGCTGCAGCCTTGAGGTTGACGCTCGTGTTACCGATTATGCCTGCGGGAAAGGTCGCCGTCACCTCAGCATCGCCTCCTTCTAGGAACTTGAAGAGCCTCTTGGCGTGCTCCTTTTCGTTGTCCGCCGTCTCGACAAAGAATCCTGCAATCTGTTCGTACCCCTCTTTCTTTGCCTGTGAAGCAAAGTATGTATAGCGGTTCCTCGCCTGCGACTCACCGGCAAAGGCGGTAAGGAGGTTCTTCTCTGTCTTTGTCCCTTTCAAACTGTTCATCTCGTCACCTCAGTCATGATCATTGCTACCCTTTGAGAGGGAGCTTTATTCTCCTTCTTATTCCATAGTCAATTCTATCACAGGATAAGGCCGGCTACAAACCCAAGGTCCTTACTAAAGTTTTTCGGACTCTTGCCGATATGAATGGTTAAGATCCTTTCGCAGCAAAGGAACTACAAAAACGTTTCGAAAAGGAGGAATTATGTCACTCATTACCTGGTCGAATGATTTGAGCGTTAACATCGGGTCCATCGACGAGCAGCACAAGAGACTCGTCTCCCTGGTCAACAGCCTTCATGATGCCATGAGTTCAGGCAAAGGAAAGGAAATCATGGGAAAAATCCTTGATGAACTCATCGAATACACAAAGACCCACTTTGCGACTGAAGAGCGGCTGATGACGGCCCACACCTATCCCGGATACCTGACGCACAAGAAAGAGCATGACGGACTAACAAAAGAGGTGCTGAGCTTTCATGAGGATTTCAAGTCAGGGAAATCAGTTGTTTCCGTGGAGATCATGAGATTCCTGAAGGATTGGCTCGCGAAACACATAAAAGGCACTGATCAGAAATACGGCCCCTTTCTGATCAGTAAAGGAGTGTCGTAGGAGATCATTCAGGCGGGGGAGCTCTCGGTCCTTAATCGAAGGCTCCTCTGCTGCTGAAAGGTCCTTTCCGGAATACACTTCTGCACCTGCAAGCCCTGTCACTCCCCGTTTGAGTAGGTCACTCCGCCTGAAGTTCAGCTAGGCTGAGCCATTGTCGGAGCCTTGACAGTGAGCCATGTCTGCGAGTAAAATCAACGGACTGCCGATGAAGGAGCAATACCTCTCCGAGGTCTTAAATCTCTCAGAGTTCTACTCCGTGCCGGTTCGAGTCCGGCCTCTGGCGCCAAGAAAATGAATGTGAAAAAGGACGTGGCAGGGATGTTGAACATGCCGGGAAAGACGATTTACCGGAGGATTCAGAATAAGACTATGCCTCTTTCGGGACGGCTGGCCGGTGAAGTCTTCTTGCAGAAAGAGGCCGAGACATTCGGGCGGACCTTGCAGTGATTGTCTCACCCATTGAGATCGCCTCTTCGTCCGTTGTGCTGCTCATGCTGCTTGTGCCGGCGGCTGCGCTGCTCGGACGCAATCAGCGCCTGCTGATCGCAATCTGTTCCGTATTTGCATCCGCTGCTTCGTTCATGGGGACTGTTGCCGGTGTCATGGCGGTTGGAAGCGCCTCGGTCGAACGCGTCGTTCTCTTGCTCGGACTTCCAAGTCTTCCCTTTCATCTCAGGCTCGATCCTCTCGCGGGGTTTTTCCTGACGGTCATCGGTTTACTTTCGCTCTTCGTGTCGATTTATTCGGCAGGCTATCTCAGGGGTTTTCTTGGACACAGACCGGTGACGAGGCTCGTGGTATTCTACAACCTTTTCATAGCAGGGATGTTCATGGTGGTGCTTGCGGATGACGCGCTGTTTTTCCTCATCTCATGGGAAGCGATGGCAGCAGCCTCCTATTTTCTGGTGATGTTCGAGGACGAAAGTCAGGAGAACCGCAGGGCCGCTTTCCTTTATCTCGTAATTGCTCACGTCGGCGCGATGGCGATTCTCCTCTCCTTCGGAGTTATGGCAGGCATCGCCACGGGATTTGAGAGTTTCGGCGGATATACCTTTGACGCAATGCGGCAGGCAAAAATTCCCCTTGAATGGGCAACGGTTGCATTCCTCCTTGCGTTCTTCGGTTTTGCTGCAAAGGCAGGCGTTGTGCCGCTTCATGTCTGGCTTCCTGAGGCGCATCCTGTTGCCCCCTCCAATGTTTCTGCCTTGATGAGCGGAGTTATGCTTAAGACTGCCATATACGGTATCGTGCGCATCACCTTTGATCTTCTCAAGGTATTCCCCTGGTGGTGGGGGGCTATCGTACTTGTTCTGGGACTGGTTTCAGCGGTTATGGGCGTTCTCTATGCCCTGATGCAGCATGACTTAAAGAGGCTTCTCGCATATCACTCTGTTGAGAATATCGGAATCATTCTCATCGGGATCGGCCTGGCCATGATATTCACGTCTTCTCATCTCACGGTACTGGCATCCCTTGCGCTCATCGCAGGGCTTTATCATACCATGAACCATGCGATGTTTAAGGGCCTGCTGTTCATGGGCGCAGGAGCGGTACTTCACGCAACACACGAGAGGAATATGGAGGAAATGGGCGGGCTCATTCACCGGATGCCCTGGACAGCGGCGCTCTTCCTTGTGGGTTGTGTCTCCATTTCTGCGCTTCCTCCTTTCAACGGCTTCGTATCCGAATGGCTTATCTTTCAGGCCTTCCTGCTTTCGCCATCCCTTCCCATACCGCTCGTGAAATTACTCATGCCTCTTGGCGCTGCTCTTCTTGCCCTAACGGGTGCCCTTGCCGCTGCCTGCTTTGTCAAGGCCTTTGGCGTTACCTTCCTCGGTCACTGGAGGGGGCATCCTCGTCCCAGGGTTCAAGAGGCAGACTGGCTTATGCGGTCAGGCATGTTGATGGGTGCAATTGTATGTCTTCTCCTCGGGATATTACCCACGCTTTTCATTGAATGGATGGATATCGTCCCTGAGCAACTCATCGGCTACAAGCTCAGCACTTCTGCCGGAGCCTTCGGATGGATGTGGCTGACCCCTCTTTCGGAGGAGCGCGCGTCATATTCAGGGCCTGTCGTGTTCTGCGGCTTTATTCTGATTTTCGCGGCAGCCTATCTCATCCTCCATGTAAAGGCTGGAAAGATACGCCGAGGGCCGATCTGGGACTGCGGGTTCGAAAAGATTAACGAGCGGATGCAGTACAACGCCACATCCTTTTCGATGCCCATCCGGAGGATATTCGGCTTCCTCTTTAGGGTGAAGGAGGAGGTCACGCTTGCGCCCCAGAGCGCGCATGGAGCATTTCCGAGGAGGTTGCACTACCGTCTTCGTGTCAAAGACCGTTTCTGGAACTGGATTTACCGACCGATCGTTGAGGTGAGCTTCTGGGCGTCCCGCAGGGTTGGCGGTCTCCAGCGAGGCCGCATACAGGCATACCTGATTTACTCATTCATCACAATCATTATCCTGCTGGTGTTCGTAGGATGACTCTCCACTCGTTCTTTGTAGAGGTCATGCAGGTGGTCACGCTCCTCGGCCTCGCTCCCCTTTTTATCGGATGGGTGAGGATGCTGAAATGCTGGTCTCAGGGCAGATCTTCCGCGAGCATATTTCAGCCCTACTGGGACCTTGCGAAGCTCTTCTCCAAGGACATGATCATCGCTGAAAATGCATCGTGGATATTCCGCTTTACGCCTTACCTCGTCTTCGGCACGGCTGTCCTGGCCGGAGGGATCATACCCATACTCTCCGTTGACCTGCCCCTGGCGCCGACTGCCGATGTTATCGTGCTCGTGGGACTTTTTGCAATCTCCCGCTTTTTCACTGCCCTGGCAGGGATGGACATAGGGACCGCCTTTGGAGGCATGGGATCGAGCCGCGAAATGACGATCGCCTCACTGGCGGAGCCGGCCATGCTCATGTCCATTTTTACCGTGTCACTCGCGAACAGGTCTACATCTCTTTCCCATATCGTGCAGGTTATCTTCAGCGGCCAGTCGGTCGTGAGACCGTCCCTTGCCTTTGCATTCCTCGCCTTTATTCTGATCGCCCTAACGGAAACCGGAAGGATTCCCGTTGACAACCCTGCCACGCACCTCGAACTAACCATGATACATGAAGCGATGATCCTCGAGTATTCCGGCAGACACCTCGCACTGATCGAATGGGCGGGTATGATGAAGCTCTTTCTCTTCGTCATGCTCGGCATAGCCTCTTTTGCTCCGTGGGGAATTGCAGGGACCGAAGGTTTTGTGGAAATAATTGGTGCTTTCTTTGTGATGGTGTTGAAGTTGGGCATTGTTGGTATTGCCCTGATCCTGATAGAGACAGGCCTTGCAAAAATGAGGCTGTTCAGATTAACCGAATTCCTCGGCGTCGCTTTTCTGATGGCAACGCTGGGGATGTTGGCCTTCTATATCCTGGAGTGACATGAATCTGCAGGCTGCTGCTCAAATAAACAGTTTTCTCGCTGCCTTCGTGCTTCTCGCCGCCTTTGCCATGCTTGTGCAGAAGAGGCTGTATGGCCTTATTAATCTCTTTGCGTGGCAGGGGCTTTTCCTGTCGATCAATACCGCCCTCGTCGGTTTTGTCGCAAGCAAGCATCATCTGTACATATCGTCAATCCTGACGCTCTCATTGAAGGTGTTCCTCCTGCCCTATATCCTTCATGTCCTCATCGCCCGTCTCAAGATCCGCAAGGAAGTGGAGACGGTCATGAACATTCCCCTTACGATGCTTATTGGTATAGCTCTTGTAATATTGTCTTACCATCTCATGTCTCCCGTAAGGGAGCTTTCGACGCTGATAACGCGATCAACGCTCGCTGTTGCCCTCGCAACGGTCATGATCGGACTCCTGATGATGATTACGAGGAGGCACGCAGTCACGCAGATCATCGGATTCCTTGCCATGGAAAACGGCCTGTTTCTTGCTGCAACAAGTGCGACCTATGGCATGCCGCTCGTAGTAGAACTGGGCGTAGCCCTTGACGTGCTGATTGCAGCGTTTATTTTTGGGATTTTCTTCTTTCATATCCATACGACCTTTGACACTCTCGACGTCGAACAGATGGCGAGACTGAAGGAGGAGGAGTGAGATGCCGTTGATCCGTGGGCCCATCAGAAGAGACGGAGAAGATACGTTATGATACTCCTCATTTTGCTTTGTGTCCCGGTTGTTGCAGCGACTGTCCTCGCCTTTATCGGTGACCGGAAAATTGCGCCCGAAATAAACATTCTCGGATCGGCAGCAACGTGTGCCGCAGGTCTCGGCCTGGCACTGCAGGTTTATGAGCAGGGACCGATGATGGCGGGGGGGAAATTCTTTTTTGTCGATGCCTTCAATGTCTATCTCGCTGTTCTGACCTCGTTTGTATCGATGACAACGGCGATCTTCAGCCGGAGATATATGAGGAGGGAGAGGGAGCATGGACGGGTAGGACACGTCGGAATGCGCTTCTATCACGCGATGTTCCAGCTCTTCATCTTCGCCATGCTCCTATGCCTTCTGACGAATAATATCGGCATCCTCTGGATAGCAATGGAACTGGCAACCCTGTCAACGGTCCTCCTTGTCTCTCTCTACCGGACGCCTACCGCCATCGAGGCGGCATGGAAATATTTCATCCTCTGTGGCGTCGGCATTGCACAGGCCCTCTTTGGGACAGTCCTCCTGTATTTTGCCGCTGAAAAGATTCTCGGCGAAGGCGGCGATGCACTCCTCTGGACAAACCTGAGCCAGGTGAGCGACAAGCTTGAACCGACCGTTCTCTCCCTTGCCTTTGTCTTTCTCATGGTAGGGTATGGGACAAAGGTTGGGCTCGTGCCGCTCCACAACTGGCTTCCTGACGCCCACAGCGAGGGTCCCACACCGATCTCCGCCGTACTGTCGGGCCTTCTCTTGAATATCGCGCTCTATGCCCTCGTGAGGTGTAAGGTGCTTGTTGACGGTTCTACGCACACTCACCACGCGGGGAATATCATGATGGGATTCGGTCTTCTCTCGATCCTTGTCGCCTCCTTCTCCCTCCTGCGACAGAAGGACATCAAGCGCATGTTCTCCTATTCATCCATAGAGCACATGGGGATCGCGACCTTTGCCTTCGGCCTCGGCGGCCCGATAGCGACATTCGGCGCGCTCCTTCACATGCTCGTCCATAGCCTGGCAAAGTCTGCGATATTCTTTACCGTGGGCCATGCCTCGCAGATGCACTGGACACAGGAGATGGACAAGATAAAAGGCCTTTTTAAAGGCAACCCTCTTGTCGGCTGGGGGATGATGTTCGGAGTCATGGCGATCGTCGGCATGCCGCCCTTCGGCATCTTTACGAGCGAGTTTCTCATCCTCACTGCGACCATAAAGGATGCGCCTCTGCTGACGCCATTCCTCCTTTTAGGAGTGGGTGTGGCCTTTGCCGCACTTTTCAGGAGGGTCCAGCCGATGGTGGCAGGAGAAGTGCCGACGTATCAGCACCCGATGAAAGTGGCCCATGTGCCTGTCGTGCTTCATATGGCGATTGTCTTGGGAATAGGGCTTTATCTCCCCGAGTTCCTTAACCGGTGGTTTTACACAGCGGTGGGTTTGCTGAAATGAGCATGTTGACCGACGCCCTGACGGCTTCGCTGGAAAACGATGTGCGGTTTGAAAACTGGCAGCATCCGTCCTCAGTAGTTTGCTGCACTGTTCCGGTGGAACGGTTCGCGGAAGCGGCGAAGGTATTGAAAAAAGCATATGCCTTACTCGCGGCGGAATGGACTACTGACGAAATACCCTTTGGAAGGGGCTTCGGCGTCTTTGCCTGCTACAGATGGGGCAGTGAATACCTGATTGTGCGGGCTGAACTCTCTTCGGACGATCCCCGGTTCCCGAGCCTCACAAAGAAGTATGTTCCTGCCTACAGGTTCGAGAGACAAATCCATAGTCTCATGGGTGTCAAACCGTCAGGCCATCCGGATATGCGGCCATGGATAAAGTTCGAAGACTGGCCTCAGGACGCATTTCCCCTCAGAAAGACCTTTGAGGCATCAAAACCCCTTCCGAGGGTCAAGGGTGAGTATCAATGGGCGAGGGCCGACGGCGAAGGTATATATGAAATTCCGGTCGGACCTGTGCACGCCGGGGTAATCGAGCCGGGCCATTTCCGTTTCCAGGCAGTGGGAGAGATGGTCGTGAACCTTGAGGAACGGTTAGGATATGTCCATAAAGGTATAGAAAAGCTGTTTGAATCACTTCCATGGAAGGAGGGGGGGAGGCTGGCAGGCCGGATATCGGGCGACACAACCGTCGCGCACAGCATTGCCTATTCCATGGCCGTGGAGTCCATGGCCGGCGGTACCGTCCCCGAAAGAGCGCATTGGCTCAGAGCGCTTTTCCTTGAACGGGAACGCATAGCAAACCATTTCGGCGATATAGGCGCCATTTGCAATGATGCCGCCTTCGCCTTCATGCTATACCAGCTTGCGCGACTCAGGGAGCTGATGCTCCGTACCAACCACAGGTTGTTCGGCCACAGATTCATCATGGACAGGGTCTTCCCAGGAGGCGTGACAGCCGATATTGACAACGACGGAAAGAGAGAGATACTGTTTGAGCTTGACACGGTCTCCAGGGAATTTGAACGGCTCGTCGTCATCTACGACGAAAACTCGTCGCTCGAAGACAGGGTGAGAGACACGGGGGTCCTCGCTCCTGAAAAGGCAAGGGAGTTATGTGCAGTGGGTATCGTTGCACGCGCAAGCGGCTTGAACCTCGACTGCAGGTTGCAGAACCCTTTTCCGCCTTATGACCGGATCGAGCTGAATGTTCCGGTCCTCATATCCGGAGACGTCCATGCGAGGGTATGGGTAAGAGTAGAGGAGATACGGGAATCAATCCGCCTTATACGATATATTCTTGAGAATATCCCTGACGGTTCGACAAGCACAGATATAGTTATGCCTTCGCCGGATAGCGCAGGTTTTGCGACGGTTGAGGGATGGCGCGGCGAGATCGTCTGCTGGATTCAGGCAGGCCCCAGGGGCGAGATAAACAGGTGTATGGTAAGGGACCCGTCCAGTGTCAACTGGCTTGGACTCGAACAGGCGATCCCGGGGGACATCGTCCCTGACTTTCCCCTCTGCAATAAGAGCTTTAATCAATCGTACTCGGGACACGATTTATGATACGCATCCTTCGCCAGATTTTTCGAACCGGTATCGTTACTGAGCCCCTTCCGCCTCTTGCTGAAGAGGAAGCAACGCTGGTGGCGACAAGGCTGGAAAAGGCTATCAGAGACCATTTCAGCAGAAGTCTGACCATAAGGGAAGTTGACGCGGGGTCATGCAACGGGTGCGAACTTGAGATCCACGCACTCAACAACCCTTTTTACAATTGCGAGAGATTCGGTATCCATTTTACTGCCTCCCCGAGATTTGCCGACATGCTTCTCGTTACAGGACCGGTATCGCGGAACATGGAAGTTGCGCTTCGCAGGACGTACGACGCCACACCCACTCCCAAAATTGTTGTTGCGGCCGGCGACTGTGGGTGCCACGGCGGTATCTTCGGACAGAGTTATGCATCGCTCGGAGGCGTTGATAGAGTCATACCCGTTGACGTCCGGATACCCGGGTGTCCTCCTACGCCTATCGCCTTGCTGAAGGGCATACTGTCCGCGATTGACGGGTATCCGAAAAAGGCGGGTAAGTGAGGTTATGGATCAACGTGTTTACCCAGGGATCTCTTTGAAGAGTGATCGCGCAATTCTTGAATCTGCCTCAAGAAGTAGCAGCGTGAAGACAATGATGCGTCGTTCTTCACCTTCTCGAAAAGGTGACAAAGAAGAGACCTCCTGACAACCCCTTCGATCATTTCGCTCTGTCATGGTGGACTGCTTTTGTTTCATCGAGGCCTCATCCAGCATTGTCTCTTGAAGGGCCATTTTCTTTACATGCTGAGGTCCGACATCGTATAATATCAACCCGAATGAACAGAGATGGCGCTGCGTCTCTTTGAGAATCAAGGGAGGACGAAAGAGTGAACATCGTGGTCTGTATCAAGCAGGTTCCTGACACCTCCGAGGTGAGGATCAATCCCGAGACAAACACACTCATTCGGGAAGGCGTACCGAGCATCATCAACCCCTATGACATGCATGCCATAGAAGCAGCGCTCCAGATAAGGGAGAAGGCTGGCGGCAAAGTTATCGTGATTACCATGGGACCTCCCCAGGCAGAGTCTGCGCTGAGGGATGCCGTGGCCATGGGCGCCGATGAGGCTGTTCTTCTCACCGACAAGGCCTTTGCAGGATCCGACACATGGGCCACCTCCTATACCCTTTTCAAGGCCGTGGAGAAGCTCGACGCACACATAATCATATGTGGCAAACAGGCCATCGACGGCGACACGGCGCAGGTCGGTCCTGAGATGGCTGAATTTCTTAATATCCCCCACGTTTCCTACGTCAGGAGGATTGAGGATGTGAGTGAAGGTTCGATCCGCCTCCAGAGGTTAATGGACGACGGTTATGATATCGTCGAATCATCCCTGCCGGTCCTCTTCACTGTTGTGAGAGAACTGAATGAACCGAGGCTGCCGTCACTCAAGGGAAAGATGGCGGCAAAGAAGGTGGAGATCAGGAAGCTGTCGGCAGTCGACCTTGAGGCTGATGCCGAAAAAATAGGTCTGAAAGGTTCACCGACTCAGGTTCTAAAGATCTTCGCGCCGGAAGCGAGGAAGGACCGCAAAATCCTTGAAGGGAGCATGGAAGAGCAGATTGATACCCTCGTCCATGAGTTGAGGAGTCTGAAGTGCGTATAGTTGTGTCGCAGGATAAATGCACCGGTTGTGAGACCTGCATCGAATCGTGTCCCTTCTCTTCCATTGTCATGAAGGAGGGCAAGGCTGTTATCACGGAATATTGCCAGCTTTGCAGGGCATGCCTCAGTGTATGTCCTGAGGGTGTCATCAAGGAGGTCCTCGAAGAAGGTCAGCAGCCTGCTGCTCAGAACTTACCCCTTCATGAGTACACCGGCGTGTGGGTCTTCGCTGAGCGGAGGGGCGGAAAAGTGGCCTCAGTGGCGTATGAACTTCTGGGAGCTGGCAGAAGACTTGCGGACGAGCGCAACGCTCAGCTTTCGGCTCTGCTCTTTGGCGCCTCCGATGCTGAGGCCCAGGAACTCATCCGATGGGAAGCGGACAGGGTATATCTCTGCACGGACCCAATCTTCGAAAGCTACAATGATGAGCCCCATGCAGATCTCCTCGGCCTCCTCATAAAAGAGCATCGTCCCGAGATTGTACTTGCCGGGGCGACTCCAATCGGCCGCTCTTTCTTCCCGAGGGTGGCTGCAAAGCTCCGGACCGGCCTTACCGCTGATTGCACGTCCCTCGAGATCGACAGGGACACCGGGAACCTCCTCCAGGTGCGGCCTGCCTTTGGCGGAAATATCATGGCAACGATACTCTGCCCTTACAACAGACCGCAAATGGCCACGGTGAGGCCCCGCGTGATGAAGCGAGGGCGGTATGATCAGAATAAGACTGGAGATATTATCCACATCGATGCTGAAGGCCTTTTTTCACGCACAAAGGTCGTCGACACCGTTAAAGAAGTGTCGGAAACAGCGGTCAACCTGCAGGAGGCCGATATTATCGTATCCGGCGGAAGGGGATTGGGAGACCCGAAGGGCTTCAAGATCCTCGGAGAACTGGCCGAGGCTCTCGGGGGAACTCTCGGCGCTTCGAGGGCCGCTGTCGACGAAGGCTGGATACCATACAGCCACCAGGTTGGCCAGACGGGGAAGACGGTATGCCCCAAGATCTACATCGCCTGCGGCATCTCCGGTG
Source organism: Thermodesulfovibrionales bacterium (assembly GCA_035686305.1). Taxonomy (NCBI): domain Bacteria; kingdom Pseudomonadati; phylum Nitrospirota; class Thermodesulfovibrionia; order Thermodesulfovibrionales; species Thermodesulfovibrionales bacterium. Next base: position 11,735 of record DASRZP010000023.1, read on the forward strand.
CTGTCCAGCACCTCGTCGGAATGCAGTCCTCAGACATCATAATCGCCATCAATAAAAACCCCGATGCCCCTATCTTCACTGTGGCAACTTACGGTATCGTCGGTGATGTCTATGAGATTGTGCCGATGATGATCAGGAAGATAAACGAAATGAAAGGGCGGTAGAGGAGATGGGAATCTGTTTCGTCTTTCCCGGTCAGGGGTCGCAGCATGTCGGGATGGGCAAAGAGATTTATGAGAATTACGGGGAAGTCCGGAGCCTATTTGAGGAAGCCGGCGATGCCCTCGGATATGACATTGCCCGTCTATGCTTCGACGGTCCTTCTGGAGAGTTGAATAAGACGTACAGGACGCAGCCCTCCCTCTTGACCGTGAGTACATCGCTTTTCAAGGTACTCTCTTCAAGGGGAATACGACCATCGGTAGTCGCAGGCCATAGCCTCGGCGAGTATTCGGCCCTTGTCGCTGCCGGAGTACTCCCGTTCAGAGACGCTGTGGTTCTTACCGAGAAGAGGGGCCATTTCATGCAGGAGGCTGTTCCCGAAGGCAAGGGTCTCATGGCTGCTGTTATGGGACTTCCGAGAAGCACGGTCAACGAGATATGTCTTTCGCTCCGATCAGGATACGCGTCACCGGCCAACTACAATTGTCCCGGTCAGATCGTTATCGCCGGAGAGAAGATGGCCGTTGAGGAGGCGATGAATCGTGCAAAGGACGAAGGGGCGAAGAGGGTCGTGGCCCTTGCGGTAAGCGTCCCATCTCACTGCACCTTAATGGCAGAGGCATCAAGAAGGCTGGAGGAATATTTGAAGGGGATAGAATTAAAGAGTCCGTCGATTCCCCTCGTTAATAATGCGGAGGCTGCCGTGCTCACTACCGCCGATAGCATCAGGGCTTCCCTCGTGCGGCAGCTCGACAGCCCCCTCTTGTGGGAGGATTCGGTACTGGCCATCGTTGACTCAGGGACAGACACCTTTGTGGAAGTTGGTCCGGGCAAGGTCCTGTCCGGGTTAATTAAACGGATAACTTCTTCGGCCAAAATCTACAACGTCGAAAATGTCAGCAGCCTCGATAAGACCGTGACGGCTCTCATGACGAACAGCTGACCGCCGAGGTCTTACCAGCTTCATCGTGGCTCCGCCTTTATTGCTTGCGTCTCAGGTCCAAAGGACTCGGCCTTGTGAAATCTGAACAGCGTTGCGATCATGCTTGAAGGGAAAGATTCGATGATAGCATTCAGATCCCTAACAATGGCATTGTAAACTCTTCCCGCCTTTTCTATCTTCTTACCAGTCTCTTCCCATTGACGCCGGATCCGGAGGAAGCCGGTATATGCCGCAAGTTCTGGATATGCCTCAGCAAGAGAAAAAAGAGTCTTCAGGGTCTCCGCAAAGATTTTTTCGGTTGTCCCTTTCTCGGCAGGCGATGATGCCTTCATCGCTGCTGACCGAGCTTTCGATAGGTTCTCGATAGCTGCCATCTCATGTGGGGCATGACTTTTGACCACTTCGCCAAGATCGGGCACAAGGTCATACCTTACTTGCAACAGGACGTTGAGATCGATCCATGAGGATTTTGCAGCATTTCTCAGAAAGGCCATTTTGTTATAGATCGCTATGCTGAGAGCCGCAAGAAGAACCGTGAAACCTGTGAAGATTCCGAATAATGCCGCTGTTCCTTCCATTGCTTTCCCCCTTCTCGATAGATGACAGGGAAATCTTAGCAGATTTCAGGAGAAGGGTAAAGTCACATCCAGTCTCCTTGATTTATCAAGGATTTTTGCGTAAAATACAGGGAGACATGCAGGGCCCGGATAGTGCAGCCATCCGGCCAGGATCAGGGGTGTCAGTAATGAAAGAAAGGGCAAGAGAAAGACCATGGAATACCGAGTGAAAAAGGCGATATTTCCAGCTGCCGGACTGGGCACAAGGTTTTTACCGGCTACAAAGGCTTCGCCGAAGGAGATGCTGCCCATTGTGGACAAGCCCATGATCCAGTACGCCGTGGAGGAGGCGATATACTGCGGTATCGAGGAAATCATCGTTATAACCGGTAAGCACAAGCGCGCCATAGAGGACCACTTTGACTCTGCCTACGAACTTGAAGAGAAGCTCAAGGTCGACGGGAAGAAGAAACTCCTCGATGAGGTCAAAAAGCTGAGCCATATTAATCTCGCCTATATCCGTCAGGGCGTTGCCCTCGGCCTTGGCCATGCGATACTCTGTGCAAAACCCTTTGTCCGCGACGAACCCTTTGCCGTGATCCTGAGCGATGATGTCATCGAACCTGATTACCACCTCCTGAAGGACATGATCAGGGTCTATGAGGAAGTAGACTGTCCTGTCATCGCGCTGGAGGAGGTGCCCGATTCCGATGTCTCGCGCTACGGCATCATTGACGGCGTTCCGGAAGGCGATGTTTACAGGATTTCAAGTCTTGTCGAAAAACCGAAAAAAGAAGAGGCTCCTTCCAATCTCGCTATCATAGGGCGGTATATCCTCACCCCCGACATCTTCAGGATCCTCGAGAGACAGAGGGCCGGCGCCGGCGGGGAGATTCAGCTCACTGATGCCTTAAAAGAGCTCCTCAAGAAACGGTCCATCTTCGGCTACCCGATCAAGGGCAGGAGATATGACGCCGGAGATAAGGTCGGTTTCTTAAAGGCCACCGTCGATTTTGCCTTAAAGAACCCTGAAGTCTCCGGTCCTTTCACGGCTTACATCAAAGAAGTGGCTGAAGGGCTATCATCAGGGAAGGTCAGGGAAAGGGCTGTGAGAGGCAGGGCCTTATGACCGGTAGTTCTGTGATGTTTCCGGCGTGATCAAGAAGGTGTTGCGAATATGTCACTGAGAAGTGTCGTCTATTTTGAGAATGAAACGGCCCGTTACCAGCCGTTTGTAGACGTCTATGAGGCAGATGACAATCTCGTCTTCGAAATAGAATTACCGGGAATCAACCCTGAAGATGTTCTCATCAAGGTTCTCGACGATTTTGTCATCATCGAGGGTGTCAAAAGAGAGCGGCGCGAAGGAATGAGGACAAATTACCTGTGCATGGAAAGAAAGTTTTCGAGTTTCAGGAGGATGCTCAAGATCCCGACACCGGTGAACACCGTGGCGGGAAAGGCGTCTTACAGCGAAGGAGTTGTGATCTTACGGTTTCCCAAGATTAGGAACAAGGTCATCAAGATACGAATAGAACCTAACCAAGGAGGGTTTCTTGGTCGTTGACCACGGAAACGAGAGTGAGGGACATGGCTGAACTAGAACAGAAAGATGAGCAAGAAGTCGAGATTCCTGATACCTTGCCGGTGCTCCCGGTACGAGATATTGTGGTCTTCCCTTACATGATCCTGCCGTTGTTTGTGGGCCGGGAGATGTCTATCAAGGCCATTGACCATGCACTGAGTACAAACAGGATGGTCATGCTTCTCACGCAGAGGGACCTGAATGTCGAGAACCCCACACCGGAAGAACTCTATACCACAGGGACTGTCGGTATCATTATGAGGATGCTCAAGCTTCCTGACGGAAGGGTGAAGATACTCGTTCAGGGTCTCAGCAAGGCCAGGGTGCTGGAGTTTACGCAGACAGAGCCCTTTAGCACGGTTACAATCGAGAGGATGACGGACCAGAAGGTGGAAGAGATGACCATCGAGGTTGAGGCGATTATACGGACCGTAAAAGAACAGCTCGACAAGGCCGTGTCCCTTGGCAAGACAATCCTGCCTGATATTATGGTCGTCGTCGAGAACCTGGAAGATCCCGGAAGGCTGGCAGATCTTGTTGCGTCGAACCTCGGATTGAAGACCGAGCAGGCCCAGGAAGTCCTGGAGATCACCGATCCAATTCAGAGGCTGAAACGCGTGAGCGAGATCCTCAACAGAGAGATTGAATTGCTCATGGTCCAGCAAAAGATCCAGACAGAGGCGAGAGGAGAGATCGACAAGACCCAGAGGGAATACTTCCTCAGGGAGCAGCTGAAGGCGATACAGAAGGAGTTGGGCGAGATAGACGAAAGGGCGGAAGAGATACGGGAGTTCAAGAAGAAGATCGAAGAAGCCAAGATACCTGAGAAAGTCATGAAGGAGGCTGAGAAGCAGCTGAGGCGTCTCGAAAAAATGCACCCTGACAGTGCCGAGGCCGCGACGGTGAGGACCTATCTTGAGTGGATCGTCGAGATTCCCTGGTCGAAGACGACAAAGGACAACCTCAACATAAAGGCTGCTGAGAAGGTCCTGAACAAGGACCACTACGACCTCGAAAAGGTGAAGGAGAGGATCCTCGAATATCTTAGCGTCAGAAAGCTGAAGGAGAAGATGAAAGGGCCGATTCTCTGCTTCATCGGTCCTCCCGGAGTTGGAAAGACGTCGCTCGGCAAGTCCATAGCGCGCTCCCTCGGCAGGGAGTTCGTGAGGATGTCCCTGGGAGGTGTAAGGGACGAGGCAGAGATAAGGGGTCACAGGAGGACCTACGTTGGAGCGCTGCCGGGAAGGATTATACAGGGCATGAAACAGGCCGGCACGAATAACCCCGTCTTTATGCTCGATGAAATAGACAAGATCGGCATGGATTTTAGGGGAGACCCTTCATCGGCCCTCCTTGAAGTCCTCGATCCCGAGCAGAACTTTTCCTTTGTTGATCATTACCTTGCCGTGCCGTTCGACCTGTCAAACGTGATGTTTATCACGACAGGCAATCTCGTTGACACCATACCGGGGCCGCTCCGTGACAGGATGGAGATCATCTATCTGTCGGGATATACTGCCGAGGAGAAACTCGGTATCGCCGAGAATTATCTTGTGCCAAAACAGTTGGAGGAACACGGGATCACCAGGAAGATCCTGAAGCTCAGCGACAAGGCGATCCTTCAGGTGATCTCGCAGTATACAAGGGAAGCGGGCGTTCGGAACCTCGAGCGGGAGATAGCAAACCTATGCAGAAAGGTTGCAAAGAGGATAGCAGAAGGACAGTCCAAGAAGTTTGTGGTGACGACGAAGAACCTTCACAGGTTTTTGGGGGTACCGAAATATCTTCCTGAAGAAGAGATGGAAAAGGATGAGGTGGGCGTGTCCACAGGCCTTGCCTGGACAGAAACGGGGGGTGACATTATCTACATCGAGGCGACAACAATGAAGGGCAAAGGCAGTCTGACGCTGACTGGACAGTTGGGAGATGTGATGAAGGAGTCTGCGCAGGCAGCACTCAGTTATGTGCGTTCCCGCGCCAAAAGCCTCGGTATCAGCGATGATGTCTTTTCAAAAACAGATATACACATCCATGTGCCTGCCGGCGCGATTCCGAAGGACGGACCTTCTGCCGGGATAACCATGGCAACAGCCATTGCCTCGGCCTTCACGGGAAAACCCGTGAGCAAACACATCGCCATGACCGGTGAGGTGACACTCCGAGGGAGGGTTCTGCCTATCGGCGGACTCAAGGAGAAGACACTGGCTGCAAAGAGGATGGGGATCAAGAGAGTTGTCATACCTTCGAGGAACAGGAAGGACCTTGAAGACATCCCGAAATACATAAAGAAAGATATGGAATTTATCTTTGCTGATACCATGGAGGACGTCCTGAAGGTTTCCCTGAAGGTGAACAGAAAGGGGAAAGATCGATAGTCCGTGGCAGGCAGTTGGCAATGAAGGGATTCCCTCGCTTCCCCCTGGCCTCGTTGCTGTACGTCATGTGACAATGAAGATCGCTGAAATAGGGGAAGTGTCCCTTCTTAGAGGGATACGGGAGAAATTCGGGGCGCCATCACGGGGTATTATCGCCGGTATCGGCGATGACTGTGCTGTTTTGCGTCCTTCCTATGGGAACCTTCTCCTGACTACCGATATGATGGTCGAAGGGGTCCATTTCGACCGCCGGCTCATCACTCCCTATCAGCTGGGCTTCAAGATCGTATCTGTCAATGTCAGCGACATTTACGCGACGGGAGGCAGGCCGAGGTTTCTCCTCCTCGACGTAGCTATGGGTAGCGATATGGACAAGAGATTTCTCGAAGACTTTCTTGACGGTGTCGGGGATGCTATGGCACGGTATGGAGTGAAACTTGTGGGCGGCGACCTTTCCGCATCCAGGAGAGGCATCGTGACAGCAGGGACGCTTCTTGGATACTCGAAGAGACCCATTCTGCGTTCCGGCGCCCGACCGGGTGACCGGATATATGTTTCCGGCAACCTCGGTGACTCGGCATGCGGTCTTCACCTCCTGAAAAGCATAAAGAGGCCTGTCCCTGTAGAGTCGGGCGCTAGGATAGACAGGCCGATGAAATGGAGGACGATGAAACCTCTCCTGGCAAGACATCTCTTGCCGGAAGCCAGAAATCCCGGCCCCTTCTCGAGACATGCTACGGCAATGATAGACGTCAGCGATGGGCTGTTCATAGATCTTTCGAGGCTCTGTGATGAGAGCAGGGTCGGGGCCTTGGTCTGTCTGAAGGAGATTCCGCTTTCGCCCGAGATGAGGAAGGCTGCTTCAGCTTTGGGTCTGGAGCCTTACGGCCTCGCTTCGTCAGGGGGAGAAGACTATGAGCTCCTCTTCACGGCACGTCCTGAGAAGAAGATAAATGCCTGCTGCATTGGAGAGATCACCGAGTCGGAGCGAATTGTTATCGACATCGATGGTACTGAGAAACCGTTGACTCCGGAGGGATACGAACATTGGCATTAGGTGACAGGCTCAAGTTACTCTTCAGCATCAAGGACACCCCACACAGGTTGGCCCTGGCCTTCGCCCTCGGCGTTTTCATCGGCATGTCCCCCCTCCTCGGGGTTCACACCGTTATGGGGATTCTGATCGCTTGGATCTTCAGGCTGAACAGGATTGCGACTATCGTGGGTGTCTACGTAACGAACCCCTGGACGATCGTCCCCATATATACTTTCAGCACATGGGTCGGGGCAAAGTGTCTCGGCATGAACAGAATACTCCCCGATGTTGACTGGAGCCATATGACCTTCAGCCTCTTGTTGGGAGATCTTCGCCCCCTCCTTAAGCCTTTTGTTACAGGGACTCTTCTCATAGGGGCGATCTCTTCGGTTTTGGGATATATCATTATCTTCAGGATAGCAAAGAGGACAGATGGATAAGATATCGATCGTCAGCCTGGGATGTCCAAAAAACCGCGTAGATTCTGAGGACCTTCTCAAACATCTCAGGGAAGAGGGTTTCATTCATACCCCGGAACCTGAGGATGCTGATCTTGTCTTCGTGAATACCTGCGGCTTTATCGAGGATGCGAAGAGGGAGTCAATTGAGGAGATCCTTAAGCTGAAGGCACTCAAGGAAAAAGGGAAACAACTCCTCGTCTTTGGCTGTCTTGCCCAAAGATACAGGGACGACCTTTTGACAGAGATCCCTGAAATTGATGGCCTGTGGGGCGTGGGTGAGGAAGGGAAGATCCTCGAGTATTGCAGAAACATAAAGGGGAGAGATGAAGGGTTCGAGTCCGGCTGCGCGAAGGCCATGTCCCGTCCTGCTGCCTCATCTTCTGGCGTATCTTCCTTTGCCTATCTCAAGATAGCTGACGGCTGCAATCGGGGCTGTACCTTCTGCGTCATACCGTCCATAAGGGGCCCCTTCAGGAGCATGAGACCCGATGATATCCTGAGAAGGGCTGAGAGTTTTATCCTCTCAGGCGTCAGGGAGCTTGTTCTCGTTGCACAGGACATAGGAAATTACGGAAGGGAGTTCGGAGGGTACACGCTGCCGTCTCTTTTGAAAGATATCTCGTCTATAAGCGGAGATTTCTGGATTCGCCTCCTCTATCTTTATCCAACGGCCATCAGTGATGAGCTCTTGTCTGTCGTCGCTTATGAGCCGAAGATCTGCAAGTACCTCGACATTCCTCTACAACACTCGGAAGACAGGATTCTAAGGGCCATGGGAAGAGGCGGAACGAGGAAATGGCATAAGGCCGAAATCGAGAAGATAAGGGAATCGATCCCTGATATTACTCTCAGAACAACTCTGATCGTTGGCTTCCCCGGAGAGACTGAAGAGGATTTTGATGGCCTGAAGGATTTTGTCGAAGAGGTTAGGTTCGAGAGGCTCGGGGTCTTCACGTACTCGAGAGAAGAAGGGTCAGCGGCATACGGGATGAAGGGCAATGTCCCGAAGAAGATCAGAGAGAGAAGGCGCGACGAGATTATGCGTATCCAGTCCGTTATATCACTCGAGAAGAATAAGGCCCTTGTGGGGAAGAGGTTCAGGGCCCTCGTCGATGATGTTGAGGGAGGGATAACCATCGGAAGACTCTCTTCCCAGGCCCCTGAAATAGACGGCGTCGTCTTTCTTGGAGATGGCGGGCCGGATGACCCTTCACAATCCAAGACGTACCGTCTGAAACCTGGCGATTTCAGGGCTGTAGAAATTGTGAATGCCTTTGATTATGACCTGAAGGGGGTTTTGCTTGATGGTCCCATGAAATACGAAGAGGGAAACCGTCAATCTGAAATCACGGACCAGAGATGAAAAAATTTCCCTACCTTCACATGCTCCTTTTCATTCTGACCTTCATCTCGACGATGGTGGCAGGTGCACTTCTTCAGAAGGGGATCGATATCCTGAAAGAACCCTTGCGGGTATTCGAGGGACTCCCTTTTTCTCTGACCCTCATGACCATTCTCCTCAGTCATGAACTCTCCCACTACTTCGCCTCGAGGAGACACCATACGAAGGCCACGCTGCCCTATTTTATTCCTGCCCCTTCATTCATAGGAACCTTCGGCGCTTTTATCAAGATGAAGTCTCCGATCGTTACAAGAAAGGCGTTGATAGACATAGGCGCTTCAGGCCCGATTGCCGGCTTTGTCCTCTCCGTCATTGCCGCAATCATCGGACTGAACTACTCTACGGTGGTCCCTCTCACAGAAACGAAAGAGGCTGTTCTCGGTCTCGGAGACTCTCTGCTCTTTTCTCTCATTTCGCGTGCTGTGCTCGGCGTTCCTCCGGAGACCCATGAGATACTCCTCCATCCTGTCGCCTTTGCTGGCTGGATCGGTCTCTTCGTTACCTCACTCAATCTCATTCCTATAGGTCAGCTCGACGGAGGGCATATAGCGTATGCCTTTCTTGGCGAAAGGCAGAGGCTTCTGTCAGTAACGCTCGTTGTGACCCTTCTCCTCGTCGGATTCTTTTTCTGGGAGGGATGGCTTATCTGGGGGGCTATTATGCTCGTCCTCGGATTGAAACACCCTCCGGTGATTTACTGGGAGGTCCCCCTGGACCACAGGAGGAGGCTGATCGGCGTTCTCACACTGATCATCTTCGTCATCACCTTCATGCCCTCTCCCTTCAAACTCGCGGATTGAGCGTCACATTTTTGACCATATGGAGATCGCACATCCACGTCAGGGGTGGAATCTTCGTGTAATCGCACATACGAAACAGTTAAAAAAGCCGGCTTCCTACCTGCTTGAGACAAGAGATGAAAGCGATGGGTTAAGCCTGGCAGGCTAATCCATAGTGAATAAAGAAAAGTCTTGACAAGAGGCAATTGTAAATGATATGGTGTGTATGGGGTGATGGTTGGCGACTTTGGATTGAAGGAGAAGGTGAGGATTCATTGAACAACATTGGCCATGGAGGGCGACATGAATGATCCGGTTTGTGCTTCTTGCACATCGAGGCGTGAATTTCTTAAACAGGCGTGTAAAGCGACAGGATACATAGTCCCCTTGGTCGTCGGCTTCAAACTGGGCTCTCTCGACGCCTGGGCTGCTGACTATGGTAGAAGCACCAATACCAAAGAAACCACAAACACGCACTGTAACAGTACTATCGAGAAGATTTTCAACCCTTCTTGCTGGTAAGTTCTGTAATCGCTTCACGAGGAGTCCGTGATCCATCATTTCTCTGCCACTGTCAGACTCGAAGCTCTTCACATTTTTCACCTAAGGCGTAAACACGACATCCACCCAGTAGTTGGCTCCACCTTTACCGGCCGTCGGCTGATTCGGGAAACTGCTGCTTGAACTGTATTTATAGACACCGTTGTAGCCATCCGTCCCGTCCTGCAAGGCCCGAAGGGGTGGATTGTAAACGCTGGAAGTGGCGAATGACGTACCGTCCCAGGCATAATGCCCGGTATTCGTATGATAGGATGCAACATACGTCATGTTCGCCGTGATCGCAACAGGGTTCGTCAAGGTAGCCTGCTGCCAGCCTGAGGTTGTCTCATTGGTGAAGGTCACGCTCCCAAGGAGTGTTCCCGTGCTCGTCCAGAGATTGCCGATATGGGTGCCGGTGTTCCCCGCTCCCTTGTAAAAGCGTATTCCTGTGATATAGCCGTTCGTATCAGACCGGAATTTCACCCCCACTTCCACGGCATTGAGGTCATTGACCGATGTGTAGGTCGGTGTCACTGTGTTACTCCAGATGCTATACGTAGAGGTCCTGAGGGTAAAGGTGGCGGTGCATGTCTTGGGAGCGGTCATAGTTACCATTGTTGAATTGCTTGTACCGGAACAGTCTCCGCTCCAAGAACTGAAGACATAGCCGGTGTTGGACGCAGCGCTCAGGCTAAGCGCCGCACTTGAATCATAAAAGCCGCTGCTGGGGCTAATACTACCAGCCCCCGACGGGCTTACTGAGGTGGTAAGTTCATATTGAGTCGTAAAATTGGCAGTGTACGTCATCGCCGATGCTGGCGTTATAATCGTATGCGTTTGTGGACCATTGTCACTCCATGAAGAAAATGCATATTGTGTTCCTGGCCCACCATCTTTGGGAGAGGTTACACTGAGCGCGTGGTTAGAGCCTTCTGGCCAGTAGAAGGTCTTAGGGGCTGTATAGGTAGTGCCATCCACAGTGATCAGGATTCCGGAAGGAGCAGTGGTTATAGTGAACGGAAGAATTGTAGGGTACTCGTAGGCACCCATATCTGTTATGGCCATACCATCACCGTTTCCATCCGATGGTCTGGGGTATCCCATAATATCAGATGTGGGAGCACCATCATTTGTCCCAGTATCGATGCAGGGTGAGCCCGCGGTCAATCGGAAGTCGCCTGCAGCAGCGTTTACAAAGAGTGGATCTGCACTGATATTGCCTCCTGAGTCAGTATAGGTTGCTCCTGTGATATCTCCTATGTCGGAGTATGAGATGGTTATACTTGGCGGACAAGTTGACCACGGTTGGCAAACATCATTTATGAATAAGTTATGCGCGCTATTGCCCCATATTATGCTATTAACGGCGGTCATTTCGAGCCCCTCTCGCAGACCGTAATGACCGTGTTCATCAAACCAACCCAATGTTTCAACCCCATTGGAGGAGTTCTTAACAATTGTGTTGTTCACCAAAGTCACGCCCGTATAAGAGTCGCCTCCCCTGTACGATGTGACATATATCCCTACACCGTTTCCATATATGACGCTGTTAGTGAGGGTTCCAAGCGCGGTTTTGGGTCCTATCGCAGGCTCAAAAAATGAAGAGATGACTATACCGTAATTGGTATGGCCGGTAATAATACTATTAGTTAGTGAAAGGCCAGCATTGTTACAAAGTATTCCGATACTTCCATTTCGGATTGTAAAACCACTGACACTAACGGTGACGTCGAAAATATCAAAGACTGTGTCTTTAAGGCCATCGATAATAGTTAGAGAGGGGTCTTGAGACCTTGATGTAAATGTAGAATCCCAACCGCCTTCAAGAGTCGCACCTATTCCGCCCAACTGTATATATTCATAGTATATCCCTTGAGCAACCTTAATTGTTCTTGACCCAGAGACGGACCAATCAATGCTGTCAAGTGCAGTCTGAATCGAGGAAAAACATGGCGTGTTCCCGCCACACGAACCCTGTGGCGCTACAAACAGGGTTGCAGCCGATGTCTTCGTCAAGGATTCCAGTACAGCATTGATTCCTCCTTTATCATATGGCTCAGTAACTGTCACAAGGTCGGCGTCTGGGAAATTCGTCTTGTTGTTGTACCATTGGCCCTTATATTTGTATTGTGGGGGGGGGGTATAAGGATTGAATCCATGACCTTCTTGAAAAAAGACCTTATAGCTTCCCGTCGGTATCCCCAAGATTGTGTAATAGCCCTGCTCGTCAGCTTTAGTCGAATACCATGCTGTACCGTTATAAGCGGATATCTGAACAGGGATGCCAAGGCCGTCGGCATTTGTGACCCTTCCAGATATACTGCCGAGCCTTCTTAATACGGCATCTATCCCTGTTGTTGCATATGGCGCAGTTACAGTGATCAAGTCGGCACTACTTTGATCTGCCTTGTCATTGTACCATTCTGTTAAATATCCCAGTTTATCAAACCTGACTATATAGCTTCCATTCGGAAGAACTGCACTGTAATAGCCATTCGCATCTGTCCAAGCACCGTAATACGTCGAGACGCCATCGTATATATCAACATACACGTCTTGTATACCTATGCCGTTCGCATCAGTCACTCGCCCTGTAATGCCTCCACTCGCAAGAACGCTTGAAAGTTTAACGGTCTGCCAGAGAGACGCATTCTCAAAAGCGCCTGTAGTAATGTTCGGCCACATAACAGATGTGTAAGAGTCGGCATTTTTATCATTGACAGCAAAACTCATTCGTAGGGCTGAATCAGCTGCCGGCGCATTGGAAAGTCCGATAGAAGTCCAAGGGATTCTTATCTCAACAGTATACTTTGTATCAGTGTCCGTATTGTTGTTGATCGTCCCGTATACTTTGACCGCTGACTGCCAGGTGCCGTTCCATGATGAAGTGGGCGTCCCCGAAGCGGTGCCCCGAGAATCATATTGGGTATTCAAGATGTTCACGATGCCATGATAATCATCAGGAAGCATGTAAGGCACATTAGGATTGCCTGATCCTCCACCGTCACCGAGGGTGTCTATGAACCATTCTACCGAGTCGTCATTCCAGACACCACCGTCTCTCGTCGTAACCGAAGCATTTAATTGCGTGTCGGTTACCTCATAAGCGAGATAGAGCGCCTGATCATCCCAAAGGGCTCTGACGGTAGCGGTATTCCCACCTGTGGGAAAAGAGAGCGCCATGGTATTTGCATCCTGGTACTCTGATAAGTCCCCGTCAATGATTGGCGGCGTCCCAGTTTTCAAAATGCCGAAGGCCCCATCGAACTTCTGGATGCGATGGTTAAACGTATCGGCAACATAGAGATTGCCGGAGTTGTCCACCGCCACTCCCGACGGATAATAAAAATGGCAGTTGTCATAACCGGCAGCACCAGTCACCCCAAGGGTGCCGAGATAGGCCCCCACAGAGTTAAACTTCTGGATTCGCTGGTTCCACGTGTCGGCAACATAGAGATTGCCCGAGTTGTCCACCGCCACTCCTGATGGAAGATTAAAATGGCTGTCGTCAGAACCGGAAATACCAAGCGTGCTGAGATAAACCCCTGTGGAATTGAATTTCTCGATTCTATCGTTAATTGTATCGGCGACATAGAGATTGCCGGAGTTATCCACCGCCACTCCCAGTGGATCATTAAAGAAACCCAAGGTGCTGACATAGACCCCAGCCGAATTGAATTTCTGGATGCGCCAGTTATACGTATCCGCAACATAGAGATTGCCGGAGTTGTCCACCGCCACTCCTGACGGAAGATTAAAATGGCTGTTGTCAGAACCGGAAATACCACTCTCCCCAAGGGTGCTGACATACTGAATCGACGTGGCCGATACATCCGCATTCATTATTCCACTGATGAATAAAGCAAGGAGAATTGCTTCTGCCATGCGCAAGAAAACCGCCTTGAATAAAGCCACTCCACAGTAAGATACAAGTGACGAAAACGTAAGCCTACGAGCTGTGTTTAATGACAGAAATCTGCGCCAGATCTTTCTCCCTCGCATGGTGGGGCCTGTGAGAGCTTCCTTCTTCCCTGGAATAGCGGTTTTTGCTCTGGCTGATGTCGCCGGGCATAGATTACTGTAAAGAACACTTCCTCCCATTTCCTCTTTTCCCCTTTTCATGTCTTCATCCCCCTTGCATCGTTCTATATTGGCTATAAGTGTCACTCAGTGCATCGCTGACATCGCAAAGTGCCCATGTTGCTGATGATGGTGAAACAACAAGAAGTTAGGAATTCCCGATGAATTTTGAACGCCATCTTTCCATCAGTTTTCGGGCTACTCTTGATCAACGCTTGGCTCCCCCTTCACATCAAGAGAAACAAAAAAACCGAGCATACCTCAGGTTACCCCTTCGGCAGCTCGGCCATCTTTTTAAAAAGATCCGCTGCTTTCCGCCCCCTCCTCAGTTGGAAAACAGAAAGTCGGCCTAATGAATGCTTTTCTTCTCATCTCCTATCTCTCTCTTTTGACCTTGATGTTCAAAACTGTCCCTTCGCAAAGACCGGTGTAGCTGAAGTTTGCTGTGGCTTCGCTCACAACAATCATGTTCAGAAGTTGTGCTTAGTCAGGTCTTTCACTCCCCCTGAGGATATCTCACGACGCTGAGCTTAAGGTCTTCCACCGGCGGCGTCTGAGAGCGCTGGCTATACGACCAGTGACTTCTCCCCATTTAAGATCAGCTTACTCAATATCAACTCTTCTCGCAACTTTCTTGTGACGAACGGGCGGTTTTCGGTGACGAACGGACTTGACGAGGGTTCCCTTCTCGTCCCTGTCCGCATCGGTCATCTTTAATGGTGTCTCCCTACCTTCTATTAAACGAATGAATTCACACGAAGACCCGGAGATAATCCTTTATTCCTGTCTCTTGCTCCAGTTTGCTGAGAACCTGTTCCTGCGTTTTGACAGGGAGATTCTTGATGTGCTAAATTTCTACTATGAAATACACAGTAGTCGTTAACAAGACCGAATACGGATATGATGTACACTGTCCGGCGTTGCCCGGATGCCACAGCCAAGGTGAAACGCTTGAAGAAGCCATCGAGAATATCAAAGATGCCATCACGACGTACCTTCACATGATTGAAGAGGAGACAAAGGACTCCACTGTGTATCATGTAGAGGTACCCGCATAGCGTGATTTTCACTGATGTCTCTGCTGAGCGGGCAGTAAGAGCATTCAGCAAGGTTGGATTCAGAACAGTCACTCGCGGCAAGCACATCGGCATGTCCGACGGGACTCACCGTATAACGATTCCTGACCATAAAAGACTGAATCCCTATACCCTCAAAGCTATCATCAAAGATGCCGGGCTGACCGACGAGGAATTCAAAGAACTTCTTTAGCTCCAAACTCTGTTCGAACGTTATCCCCTTGCTACCCGCACATCCCCTCCAAGGGTGAGGGGATGATAAGGACTGGCTTATAAGGTTTGACAAAGCGCTCAAGGCCATACGCGCCAAGACCGCAGGATTTTCGACAGAGAAAATCGAAGCGGATGTCGAAGAAGCTGTAAAAGAAGTTCGCAGAAGAAGACGTGCCTGTTAAGGCTGTCGTAGACACAAACATTTGGGTTTCCGCCTTGGTAGCTCCTCTTGGAACCGCCGCATTACCGTCATCTCCCTGTCAAAGTTTCTGGCTCTCATAAGTAAGTCCTAACCCTTCCCCTTCCAACGCTCCCTAAGGAGACCCATAGCCCTCTTTGAAACGGGAACAGGGCCAAGCTTCTTGCTGTCGAAGAAGGCTGTCCCTGTCCCATTCGCTTCCTTTCTCAGCAGAGCTACGCGGTCCGGATTCAGGGCATAACTTCGGTGGACCCTAAGGAGACTTGCTCCTGCGTACTTCTTGATAATCTCTTTAAGAACGCCCCGGATGTGGAATGTCTTTTCATCGGTAGAGATCCTGCAGTAGTTGCCCTCGCAGCCGATGAAGCAGACCGTCTCAGGGTCAACAAAGGACACACCGCCTTTCTCGACGATGGGCAGCCTGACGTGGTCCGTCACTCTCCGCTTCGGGAAGTGCTTTGGCGGCGTCACTTCTGAGAGGGTCGCGACAAAGAGACGGGTCGGGGGAGAGGTCTTCAAATCAAGCCGGAGGAAGATTAATGGTTAGCCTTTTCTCTATAGTTGCATATGATTTTTGTATGAAAACTCAAGAACCCTTGAACATTGCCCATTTGCTTTCAGATTTGCATCAGTGGAGGAATGCACCAAATGTGAAGTCCTGTTTGGGCCTTTGCAGTCATACCGGCGAAGGTCGGTATCCAGTGACTTTCCCCGGAATAGAAGAACGTCGCTGGATTCCGGGTCAAGCCCGGAATGACGGAAAAGACTCATCATATGCAACATTAGCCTTTCGACAGGCAGGCTTGTAACCGAATGGGCACGGTCCCTTACGATTGTCTTACGAGAACTGCAGGGTGTATCATAGGGAAGATATCGTTAACACAAGGAACGAACAAAAAGAACCTGCACCTGAAAGGAGCATCTGTGAACAGGCGGGAGTTTTTGAAGCTGGCTGCAGCGAGCGGTATCGGTCTTTCCCTTCCCCTCGGTCTCGACACCTTGTACGATACCACAGAGGCTGCCATGAATACGGACCTTGTAGTTGCTCACGGTACATCTCCCGCAAGGATTACGAGGGCCGCTCTTGATGCGGTGGGAGGAATGAAGAGGTTTGTTTCGAGAGGGGACATCGTCGTTGTGAAGCCGAACATGGCCTGGGACAGGCTGCCCGAGCAGGCGGCGAATACGAACCCTGAGGTTGTGGCGACGGTTGTGGCCCTCTGTTACGAGGCAGGAGCAAAGAAGGTGAAGCTCTTCGACAGACCTGTCAATGACCCGAGGAGAAGCTATGTTCAGAGCGGCATTCCTGAGGCCGTCAAAGCTTTTGGGGCCGAGGTCGAATACACAGACGACAGGAAATTCAGGGAGATGAAGATAGGAGGTGAGGCGATCAAGTCCTGGCCTCTCTATGCGGACATTTTTGAAGCCGATAAAATCATCAATATCCCGATCGCAAAGCATCACAGCCTTGCAAATCTTACGATGTCAATGAAGAACTGGATGGGCGTTATGGGTGGACTGCGGAGATCCATACACCAGAGGCTCGATGAGAGCCTTGCAGACCTTACCCTGGTTATCAAGCCCACGCTTACGGTCCTCGATGCGGTGAGGATACTCACGGCAAATGGTCCGCAGGGCGGAGACCTTACGGACGTAAAAAGGCTCGATACCGTAGTTGTCGGCGTTGATCAGGTGGCGATCGATTCGTATGGGGCAACGCTCTTCGGCATGAAGGGGAGCGATTTGGGATATGTGAGAATTGCCGACAAGCGCGGTCTCGGCACCATGGACCTTGGGAAGCTGAAGATCAGGAAGATTAACCTTTAGGGCGATCATGCAGAACCTCAGGAGAGTTACGCAGGCAGCATTCCTGCTTTTTTTCCTCTTCCTTTTCGTCCAGACCGAGGCGAAGGGAAATGACGAACTGGGTTATCCGGTTAGGTTCTTTCTTGATTTCGATCCCCTCATCTTCTCGACGACAATCCTCTCAGCTCATGCCGTTGCAAAGGCCTTTTATCTTTCCGTTACTATGATAGCTGCCACGCTCCTTCTCGGAAGGGTCTTCTGCGGATGGGTATGCCCCCTGGGAACATTGAACAACCTTGTCGCTTCTTTGAAAACAAGGCGATCCCGACCATTCGGCAGGGACTGGTACAGGCTGAAGTATCTTATCCTCATCTTTCTTCTTGCATCCTCCCTCCTTACCATGCAGCTGGTCGGCATCATGGACCCCCTCTCACTTCTCATCAGATCTTTTTCGATAAGCGTTTATCCCTTGTTTAATTACGGCACAAGGGCTTTTTTTGATGGGGTCTATAACTCAGACGTCAAGGGCCTAGTGAGGGTCTCTGAATCGGCCTATTCCCTTATAAAAAAAACAGTCCTTTCTTTCCAGCAGCCCTTCTATAAGCAGAACCTCTTTATCGGCGTTATTTTTCTTGCAATCCTCGGTCTCAATCTCATCGAAAAGAGATTCTGGTGCAGATACCTCTGCCCGCTGGGAGCATTTCTCGGCATCCTCTCGCGGTCCTCCCTTCTCAAGCGTTCCGTGAGTGAGGGGTGCAATTCATGCGGCGTATGCGCCACAGTCTGTCAAGGCAATGCAATGCCTGACAGGAAGGAGAAGTGGAGGATGTCTGAATGTCTTTACTGCTGGAACTGTGACGACATCTGTCCACAGAAGGCAGTTGGTTTTGGGTTTGTGAGACGGAAGACGGCAGGTATGGATCTCGGGAGAAGGAGGGTGATCACATCGATGCTTTCAGGAATTGTGGCGGTGCCTTTCATACGGTCGAACCCCTTCTCGAAAACAGCCTATTCCAATCCCACGCTTGTAAGGCCTCCAGGGTCTCTCAGTGAAAAGGAGTTCCTCAAGAGATGCGTAAAATGCGGCGAGTGCATGAAGGTCTGCATCACGAACGGATTACAACCCGCGCTTTTTGAGGCAGGCCTTGAGGGAATATGGTCTCCTCTCCTCGTACCGAGGATGGGGTATTGTGAGTACCGCTGCACTCTCTGCGGCCAGGTCTGCCCCACGGGCGCAATAAAGAGATTGAGTCTGGAGGAGAAGGCCAGGACAAAGATCGGCCTTGCCATGATCGACAAGGGGCGATGCCTTCCTTACGCCCACGCAAGACCGTGCATTGTCTGTGAAGAGGTATGTCCGACGCCGAAGAAGGCCATATGGCTTGAGAACGCTACCGTAAAGGACAGAGCAGGGCAAGAGATAGCAGTGAAGCAGCCGAAGGTAGATCTGGAACTCTGCATCGGGTGTGGAATATGTGAGGCAAAATGTCCTGTAATCGATCGGCCCGCGATATACGTAACGAGCGTCGGCGAGTCGAGGTCAAAGGAGAATCAACTCTTATTGTCATGAACTCCCTCGAAATTTATAAGCTCCTGCCGAAGAAAAACTGCGGGGAGTGTGTCTCGAAGACCTGCATGTCCTTCGCCCTTTTTCTCAAGACCAACCCCGAGGCCATCGACCAGTGCAGGTACGTCGAACCAGCGAATCTCGGCAAGTTGCAGTCTACGCTTGTACAGAGCGACTGGCGTGACGAGCTCATTGGCTCCCTGAGAAGAGAGATATCCGGTCTTGACCTTGAGGAGATCGCGAAAGATATCGGAGGGAATATCAGGGATAAGAGAATTATCATCCGGTGCATCGGCGTTGATTATGCCATGGAGAAGGACGGCACAATCGTGCCTGACGGGGGAAATAAATGGATCACGATACTCCTCCTCAATTATATAAGAAACATGGGAAAGGGCGACTTTACCGGCAAATGGATATCTTTTTCTGAACTGAAGGGAGGGTTTGTCAAGGCGGCCTCCTTCATTAGAGAGTGCGAAGAGCCGTTAAGGGAACTTATGGACGGGAATTCTGAAGGGGTGGTTGCGGCCCTCGAAGGTCTAAAGGCACGTCCCGTTGCCGGCTACCCGGCGGATCATGCATGGAGCATCGATCTGCTGCCCAGGGTGAGGTGTCTCATAATCTATCGTTCGGCAGATGAGGAATTCCCTTCATCCCTGAACATCCTCTTCGACGGCATTACCGGTCAGTTTATCGATGTGGAATCTCTCGTCTTTCTCTGTGAGGGACTCGTTCACACCTTGACGACGCTTCTTAAGAAGTGAGCGTTCCTCTGATCTCTTTCAACAGCTGAAGCACTCTTTTCTTTATCTCATCCCTTGCACGTCTGAACTCCTTCATAATCCTTTCTTCTGGGCCCATCGTACCCACAGGGTCTTTTATGGGCCAATGCAGACGCCTTATATGGGGTGGCAACGGAGGGCAGACTTCTTCAGCCTGAGTGCAGAGGGTAACGACGACATCCACGGCGTTGAGGAGATTATAATCGACTCCTTTGGAACTCTGCCCCGATATATCTATTCCGATCTCCTTCATTGCTGCAA
This sequence comes from Thermodesulfovibrionales bacterium, assembly GCA_035686305.1. NCBI lineage: Bacteria > Pseudomonadati > Nitrospirota > Thermodesulfovibrionia > Thermodesulfovibrionales > Thermodesulfovibrionales bacterium. The sequence continues at coordinate 31,559 of DASRZP010000023.1, forward strand.
CGGCCCTCGGATGCACACCTGCGGCGATGAGGCCGGCGCTGTAAGGTTCCAAAAGCCCTTTCCCGAGTTCTCTGGCAAGCCCCTCGGCCATCTGGCTCCTGCAGGAGTTGGCTGTGCATAAAAACAGTACCTTCAAATTTGCTTTCGCGGGCATATTTGGGGTATCCTTTTCATACTATTCATTTCCAATCGCGTAAACTATTGAGTCCTGGAAGGCAGGCGTGGTGAGAAGCCTTGTATTGCGATACTGTTGATGGTTGCGGACTGCCGCTGTTTGCTCGACGCGCGAGGGCATTCTCGGCAAAGTCCTCCATGTACCTCATTACAGGAATCTCATCGCATATACCGGGCTTCCAATACGTGCCTGCCTGACAGCTGTTTGCACGGTAAAGTATACTATTACTATCTGCTCTCAGAAGAGACTTGTCAAGAGGAGGAGAGGGCGCTGCCATGAGGATTTCCGGTGGGTCGGCAAAGGGAAGAAAGGTCGGAGCGAGAAAGGCTTTTTCTCGTAAAACCGGCGATGATGAACTGAGACCAACATCATCGAAGGTGAGAGAGGCGATTGGCGACATCTTGCAGAGTAACCTTACCGGTTCCTCCTTCCTCGACCTCTATGCCGGAACAGGAGCAGTAGGCATCGAGGCGCTGAGCCGAGGAGCGGGGAGAGTTGTTTTTGTCGAGTCCAATGACCTGCGGGTGAAGCTCATCAGAGAGCTTATCTCAGAATTTCATTTTGAGGCGCGTTCAAGAGTTACAAAGGCAAAGGCGTACGACTTCGTCGAAAAAACTCCGCGTGACCACGGGGGGTATGATATCGTCTTCCTTGACCCGCCTTATTCTTCGGAAGAACTCATGAAGATCCTTCCCCTTATCGGAGAAGGCGGCATCGTTAAGGATAAAGGCTTAGTCCTCGTCGAGCATTTCTTCAAGCGATCCCTTCCGGACATCATCAACGGGCTTCATCTTTTGAAGGTCTACCGGTACGGTGATACTTCGCTCTCACTTTACCAGAAGGTGAAGACGTGAGACTAGCGATCTGCCCCGGCACCTTCGATCCCATAACGAATGGCCACCTCGACCTCGTATTGAGGGCTCAGAGGATCTTTGACGAAGTCATAATCGCTGCAGCCCTCAATCCGAAGAAGGAGCCCCTCTTTTCCATTGAGGAGCGCCTCCATCTGATACGTGAGTCCATCAGAGATCTGAAGAATGTCAGAGTAGAATCGTTTTCAGGGCTCCTCGTGGAATATGCAAGATCAAAGAGCTGTATAGCGATCATCAGGGGATTGAGGGCTATATCTGACTTTGAGTATGAACTCCAGATGGCGCTCATGAACAGAAGGCTCGACGTGGACATCGAGACGGTCTTCCTCATGCCTTCGGAGGAATACTCCTTTCTTTCATCGACGATCGTAAAAGAGGCTGCCTCATTGGGTGGCTCCATCAGGGGACTCGTACCGGATGTCGTGGAGAAGGCCCTGAGGGAGAAATTCAGAGAGACCGCAGGATCACGGTAAGAAAGAATATTTTATCCACGAACACGAGGACTCGATGACGCGAGACGAACTTCCCCTTCCTCCCCACTTTCGTCCAGATAGGGCCGGCGAGGTCTGGAGAGTCCCTTATCAGGAACGCGCTGAGAATGCCAGGAGATGGGCTGAGGAGCACCGTATAGGTCCTTCAGGCGATGATACGTTCAGGATCTGCGTCGTTGCCGTTGACGTACAGAATACCTTTTGTATCCCGGGTTTCGAACTCTACGTTGCGGGACGTTCAGGCACGGGCGCCATAGACGACAGCAGGAGGCTCTCAGAATTCATTTACAGAAACCTCGGGAAGATCACGGAGATCTGTCCCACCATGGACACTCACCGGGTGATGCAGATCTTTCATTCCCTGTCGCTCGTAAATGAGCAAGGAGAGCATCCTGCGCCTTTCACGCTCGTTTCCGTGGAAGATATTGAGGAGGGCCGATGGAAGTGTAACCCTGAATTCGCGCGCACCTGCGGCCTCGATGCAGATTATGGGCAGCGATACCTCCTCCATTACACCAGGATACTGAAAGAAGGGGGCAAGTATGACCTGACGGTCTGGCCCTTTCATGGCATGCTCGGGGGGATCGGACACGCCCTTGTCGCTGTGGTCGAGGAGGCTGTCTTTTTCCACAGCGTGGCGCGATACAGTCGACCCGATTTCCAGATCAAGGGAGACAGGCCCTTTACCGAGCATTACTCTGTTCTCGGACCCGAGGTGCTGAAGGGTCCCGGGGGTGAACCCCTCGGGGAGAAGAGTGACACTTTTCTGAGGAAGCTCCTGGACTTTGATGCAGTTATCATAGCGGGGCAGGCCAAGAGTCACTGTGTGGCCTGGACAATAGATGATCTCCTGGAGGAGCTTCTTGCTCAAGACAGGCGGTTGGCTGAAAAGGTCTATCTCCTCGAAGACTGCACGTCACCGGTCGTGGTTCCCGGAGTTATGGACTACACTGAGTCGGCAGACGCCGCCTTCCTGAGGTTTGCTGACGCAGGCATGCACATCGTCCGCTCGACAGTTCCCCTTGCAGACTGGCCGGGGATGAAACGCTAGCCTTTATCTTAATGTTGCAAGAGCTGTCAGGCAGGCATGGATCGAAGCCTTGTACATGCGGTGAGATTCCGGCAATGAGGTACTTCGAGGACTTGACCGAAAGTGACCTTCCGCATTGAGCACACAGCGGTAGTAGGCAACCATCAAAGGTATCGCAATACAAGGTTCTCACCATGCTTGCCTTCCAGAACAAGATAGTTTTGTGCGGTTGGAAGGATTATTCTTCATCCGGCGTCCGGCAGCCGACCGACGTTAGCTTGTGGAGCCAGGAAAAGCAATAATTCATAAAGTTCGGGGTGGATGTCCGATTTGAAGGCAAGAGTCGGGGTTATTGGCTGGTCCGCCCATGCGGACCGCAAACATCTCTTCAGGACGGACTGATATTAGGATTGTGTGGTCGGACCAATCACCGAGGGCTATTCTCTTGCCGAAAAGCGGATATCGGCCCCGAAGAGAAGACGGCTAACTAATCTGGCCTAGATCTTCTTCAGCTTCATCGCCAATGCCGTCGTCTCCTCCAAGAGCTTCTCAACCTCATCAAGGCCTTTATTCCAAAAGTCACTGTCCCCTATATCGATCCCGAGCTTCGCAAAGATCCTCCTTGGGGAGTCTGACAACCCTGCTGAGAGAAACTCCTTCACCTTTTCGATAAAGCCCGGATCTTCCTTGACAGAATGCTGGAGCGACTTCGAGATGAGGAGGCCGCTGGCATAGGAATAGACATAAAAGAAATGACGGATATGTCCCCAATGGACCCACCAGTTTTCAGAGCCCGGGGACTGCTCGACATACTTTCCCATGTATCCGGCCATACGCTTTTGGAAGAGTCTGCCGATTTCTTCCTTTGACAGATACCCTTTCTCCCTGAACAGTCCATGGAGTTCCTGCTCAAAGCGGTAACAGGCCACCTGCCTGAATATGGTCGATACATCATCGTTTAACTTGTTCATCATAATTACCAGCCGCAATTCATCATTGGCCTCCCCGAGGAGTTCCTGGAGCACGAAGTCTTCCATGAAGGTGCTGGCAACTTCTGCCGTCGAAAGGGGTGAATCAAAGTTCAAGGAGTTCTGTTTTCTCCTCATGAGCTCGTTATTGATTCCGTGCCCGAGTTCGTGAGCGATGGTCAAAACGTCCTGAAGCTTGTCCGTGTGATTAAGGAGGATGTAGGTAGGTTGGGAGATGAGATGGTGGGCGCAAAAGGCTCCGTTTGCCTTCCCTTTTCCCGGATAGACATCGATCTGGCCTTTTTCAAGAAAGCGCAGAAGGATATCGGAAAAGTCTTTATCGAGATTTCTGAAGACCTTTTCGATGAGCCTGATCGATTTCCCGTAGGAATATCTCTTGCCGATGTCGCCGTATTCAACGTTCCGCTCGTGGTATTTCAATTGCTTGACTCCCATAAGGTTCGCCTTGAGCCGATAGTACTGTGAAGAGATGGAGAACCGGGCGGAGACTGCTGTGAGAAGGGCGTCAACAATCCCGCTCTCGATGTCATCAGAGAGGTGTCTGCTGAGGTCGGGGCGGGAGAGCTTCCGAAGCTCATCGTCGGTCTTCTTATTTGCAAGGATGGAATTTATCTCGGCCTCGGCGACATCGGCATGTTTCTCCACGATTTCATTGAATGCCCGTGCTGCCGAGTCTCTCACCTTCTTGTTTCTACTGTTTATGAGACTTGATATCTCGGTGAAGGGCTTGTGGCATCTTCTGCCGTCCTCGAGGAGTACCTTCCTCTCTTCTTTTACCAAGAAGCTCGACGTCATCCTAACCCAATTGGAGAAGGAGGTGGATGACTTGAGGTTCATGATCTTCTCCTCGGGTTCGCTGAGAAGGTACCGGGACTCTGCAAAGAGGCGTTCAAGGAAATGGCGGTACTCTTTCAGTCCTTCATGCTCGAGGAACCTCCTCTGTCTCTTTCGGGGGATCCTGCTGACCCTGAGATGAAAGAACTGGATATCATTGCGGACCCTGTGGGAGAAGTCTTCGATCTTGTTGAATTTGGCTTTGAGGGCAGGACTGTTCTGATCCTCCTGGGTCCTGAGCATAAAGTAAAAGCCCTCGTCACCATCGGTGCCGCAATGCCTGTTCCAGGCCTCATATTCGTCAAGGGCCTCCTTCAGTACCACGGGATCCCTAAGGTAGTCCCTGCGGTCCTTCCATTTACCAATAAACTCGTAACTCTTTTTCTCAATCTCCTTGCGCTTCTTTTCTATCTTCGGGTCATCGTCGTGGTCAAAAAGGGGCGTGAGGTCCCAGGATGTGGAAAAGGTCCTTTTGCTGATCTTCTTTTTTCTTTGCATGGAGCCACTCCTCTCTCGTTCAGGTCATGACGCTGTGTATGCGAGATTCTAGCAACGGAAAATACCGTTGTCAACGGGCAGCAGTATCTGTGGAGTTAATGATTCCTGATCTGGTATTATTAGGCATGGGCGAGACGAGGATGTTTCAGCCTCTCACAAGGGAGGACAGAGTCACGGTGGTGCTTTATAGAGCAGGGATCGTCCTCTCGACTCTGATTATCTGCCTTGCTGCTTACATGGCTCTTGGCTTTCGGAGTTATGAGGAGACCGGCGCCCTCAATCTTACGCTAAATGCAGTGCTTGTTTGTATCTCTATCTCTGTTGGGCTGAGCGTCTTCTTTATCCATCTCTATGTCGGCAAATTCCACAGGGTCCTTAAGAAACTCTACTACGTTGCGATTGCCTCGCTTGCGCTGCTTTTCATCCTGGGGAATGGGGATGGAGCAGCAGTTCTCCTGCACAAAGGCTATGGTCCGCTCTTCCTCATACCGCTGTCGGGCTGCCTCGGTTTCATAACGGCAAAAGAAGCCTTCTGCTTCCAGCTGATGGAAGGCTATCTCCTTGCCCTGACCATGCCGCTTTTCCTCCTTCTCACCTCTCTGGGCGTTGTGACACAAAAGAGTATTTCTTACGGTCTTCTCCTCATAGCAGGCATGCTCGCTCTTTTTACCCTGAGAAAGGTCTTCATGCCGATCCATTACGACATCGGCGACAAGTCTGCCTACACGTAGTCCGGATAAGCAGTGAGTGACAGCCATGTCAGGGAAGGACAAGACATATTCTCTTGTTTTCCTTGACCTCTTCACCGCAGTCCGTGCATGGATCAGAGAGCATTCAATGAAAGGAGCAGTAGCGTGCAGACTTGCATCAGTGGATGAATACGCCAAGTGTGAGGTCCTGGCGTTTGCGGTCATACCGGCGAAAGCCGGTATCCAGTGACTTTCCTGGGAACAGAACAACGTCGCTGGATTCCGGGTCAAGCCAGAATGACACGAGCAGGGCGATCCTCTTTAAGACGGTTCGAAAAAACGCTCGGAATCATGTTGCCCGGCGAATACGAATTCAGCACCAGAGAGAAGGAGATGATGGAGATATTCTCCGGAGAACTCGAAGTCCTTCTGCCCGGGGAGACCCTCTGGAAGACCGTGAGGGGAGGGTGTCCTTTGAGGTTGCTGCCGACTCAACATTCAGATTGAAGATAAGGACGCTGACTGATTACTGTTGCTCTTTGTTGCTGACACTTGATATGACGAACCGTGAACGCTGAAGTCAGGACTAATCGTTTCGTTAGGAAAGGGACATTCCTTCACAAATAGTCTCGGTATCATTAATACCGACTTATTCGCAGTTTCGCCGTGGCGCAACTGAACAAGAGTTCACCATCAAACACGCGGGCATGTCGATGCGTCCACTCTGGGAGTGCTCGTTGAACACGTCGAGATGCAACATCCCAGGACACCGCACGCAACACTTCTGATGCAGTTCTCATAACTGAATCTTTCAAACGATAACCAATTTGACAAGCGTATTTTGTTCTGATATAAGGTAATAAAAGGGATATTGCCCTCTTTGCGAACATAGAGAATCTTGATTTCTCTTTTTTAAATGCAAAAACGTTAAAGGGGAGGGAGGACCTGACGATGAAGAAACTTTTTGTAATGGCACTGGTATGCGCACTTCCCATTTCAGCGGTAGCGCAGCTTTCTGATGTGCTGGAAGCGCCCAAAGCCGATGCTAAGTACGTCATTTACCTGCATGGAGTCGGGGTCGAAAAGTACGGTGTCGCGAAAGCGTCCGAGGACTACAGAGGTATCGTGAAGGCTCTCCAGCAGCGTGGCTTCGTCGTCATTAGCGAAGTGCGTTCGCCCGACACTAAGGTGAGCGAGTACGGTAAGAAGGTCGCGGGCCAAGTCAAGGCTCTCGTCACCAAGGGCGTTCCTCCTGAGAATGTCACTGTGGTTGGCTACTCAAAGGGAGGGTTGATTACTCTGTGGGCCTCAGCTGCCGGTGATGACCCGAAAGTAAACTACGTGGTTCTGGCCGGCTGCATCCAGAAGGGAAAGGAGTCTTACGAGACCTATGCGAACAGCGTCGCACCGAAACTGAAGGGCCGAATTCTCTCAATGTACGACGCGGCCGATCCTGACCGCGGCACTTGTAAGGACTTCTTTGCGGCAGCAGGTGACAAGGTCACCGGCAAGGAAATAGTGTTTGAGACGGGAGAAGGTCATGGCTTGTTTAGAAAAGCGGTCGATCAATGGATGAATCCGCTTAATTACTGGGCTAATGGCAAGTAACCTGCGAATAATGAGTCCGGAGCGCCAATTAGTTGCTTTAACTCGGTAGCCTGACTCGACGGCGCACCACCAGTTGATCCACGCCGACCGCTTCTCGGCTCATGATTTTGTTGTTAGCACTGCTTGATTCTTGCGAAAAAGCTTTGCTGTTGTAAATAATTGAACCGCGTTTGGTTGTCCGCTAAATGGGGGTCGGCGGAGGCGATACCATGCGACGAAAAGTTGCTAACCACTCATTTGTGGTCGCTTAGCGATGAACGTTTCTTCTACCATTTCACACGATGAAAAAGTGGGGCTCGGACGTTCATCTATGTGAGACTACATGCCCACATCTGAAGGGCCACCCAAGGTACGGGGCGAACTCCTTAGTTATCTCTTATCGAAACTCGCGGCAGTTGCAGGAAGTACAATACCTCAGGGAGGATGGATAAACCTATCAAGGTTTCTTACACAAGCCAGCAGTTTTAGTAACGGCCAGAACGCGATGGGACAACTGAATCGAAAGACACGCGGCCATCCCCGAAAGAAGACCAGCCGTGAATGAGACTCATCTCTTAAATCCCATGATGGCGTTGCGCATGATAGCGACGGGCGGTTTGATGCCTGTCCATATCTCGAAGGCAAGCACGCCCTGGTGGAGAAGCATGCCCAAGCCATCGAGTGTCTTGCATCCCTTCAGGGACGCAGCTTTGAGGAGAGGGGTCTTTTTGTATATCACGTCGCATATGACCATTTTTTCAGTAATGAGATCGGCGTGTAAGGGCAGGGGGTCGGTCTCTTTCAGGCCGAGAGGCGTCGCGTTAATAACGATATCGATCCCTTCCAATCTGTCAAGGCTTTTACAGACCCTCACGTTTGCACGGATGTTGCCCAGATCGCCTACGAGTCTTCCGACCTTGGCCTCATCGATATCGAATATGGCGACGCCGTCGGCCTTCTGGCTCAGGTAGTAGCTTATCGCCCTGCAGGCCCCTCCCGCGCCGATTATGAGGACCCGTTTTCCTTCAACCGTAATTCCTGCTTCAGATAAGGATCCCATGAAACCCCTGCCGTCGGTGTTGTAGCCTGTTAGTCTGCCGTCCCTGTTCTCTATGGTGTTGACGGCGCCGATAAAGGAGGCTTCCTCATGGACAGCATCAAGGAGCCCGATCACGTTCTCCTTGTGAGGGATCGTTACATTCACCCCTTTGAGGTCCAGGGCCCGAATCGCCCTGACAGCCTCGCCCAACGAGTCAGGCCTCACCGGAAATGTGATGTAGCAGTAATCAAGGCCCAGATACTCAAAGGCCGCGTTGTGCATCGCAGGAGAAAGACTGTGCTCAACGGGATAGCCGAAGAGACCGGTGATCTTTGTTGTCCCGCTTATCTTCATAACGACGTGACTGCCTCCAATAATCCTTTCGGCGTCGATTCAATGACATAAGGCCTTATTCCGAGGAGATCTTCAATATCCTGTTTTGATACATCATCGAGAAAGACCTCATGACCTTCTCTCATGACAACATCGGGAATCAGCAGGATATCGTCCTTCTTCACGAATTCCGACAGACTTCGCATCACGTCCCTTCCCGTGAGAAGCCCGGTAACGGTAACGCTTTTCCCGAAGAAGGTGTTTTCAATCGGAATCACTTCTATATCAATGCCGCCTTTCTTGAGTCCGTCGGCAAATCTGACCAGGTACGGATAGAAAGAGGTTCCGGTGAACGTAACAAATCTGTGACCGGTCTTGTCTCTCCCCTGGTCTCCTGACTCCGTGGCCTGAGAGGGTTGCGGCATTTTCATCCTCTTAGCTTGGTAAAGAAAAAATGGAACCATTCCGACCCCATTTTCTCTCTGGGGAAGCTCTCCATAAGCGCGAAGAGGCGGGAAGGGTGTTTCAGCCTTTATGTAGAGTTCATCAGCTGCGTAAACAATGGAATCGCCGTGCTTCTTCCTGAACCTCTTCTGAAAGGAGTCGATAACCCCGATGGCGCTCAGGGCATCATCTTTTTCCACTGCCTTCAGTTTGGGTGCGGTCTTCCGGTGAGTGGTGAGGCCGACGGGGACAACAGCGATAGAGGAGACATAGGGATAGAATTTATAGAGGTCCCTGATTGTCTGCTGCAGGTTCTTACCGTCGTTATACCCAGGACAGAGGACAATCTGACAGTGCATCTTTATCTTGTGCTCCTTGAAGAACTGTATTTCCTTCAGGACGTCGGACGCCTTCGGACTACCAAGGAGGGCGTTCCGGACAGCCCTGTCTGTGGAGTGGATCGAGATATAGAGGGGGCTCAGCCTCTGTTCCACGATCCTCTTCTTCTCCTCCTTCGTAAGATTCGTGAGCGTGATATAATTGCCATAGAGGAAGGACATGCGGTAATCTTCGTCTTTGACATAGAGGGTCCTCCGAAGCCCCTTCGGAAGCTGACTCACAAAACAGAAGAGACACTTGTTCCTGCAAAGCCGTATCTTGAAGGGTTTGATCTCTATACCCGTGTCCTGTCCTTCCTTCAGGAAGAGCCTGAAGGAGAGTTTCCTCTCTCTTCTCCTGACAGTGATATCGAGCTGGGCATCATTCCCGTAAAAGAGAAAGTCGATGACGTCATTGACTTCATTGCCATTGATCGACAGGATAACGTCTCCCCGTGCCATCCCTCCTGCATGGGCCAAACTGCCGGGTCTTACGCTTTCGATCTCGGCTCCGCCAGGATTATGCACCTGCCTGCTTAAGCCCCCTATAAATGTAATGCAACCCTGAGATGATCGTAAGAATTGCCGTCACCCATATGAGAAGATCGCGAATGTCGGGGATAGCAGGGAAATTCAGAACGAGAAGCACGTACCAGAGGAGGAGAAGTTGCAGGGCAATGGCTGTCTTTCCGAAGATCGTAGTGTCGACTTTGCTTGTATCGGCGACGATGTAAATTACAATCCATCCCGTCACGACGATTACGTCCCTGCTGATGATAACAATTGTGAGCCATTTCGGAACGAGATGATAGACCGAAAAAAGGATGAAGGACGTGACGAGAAGGAATTTGTCGGCAAGGGGATCGAGAAACTTTCCGAGGGCGGTCTTTTGGTTCCTGAGGCGGGCGATGAGGCCATCAAAGGTATCTGTCAGAGCTGCGACAGCAAAGAGATAGAGCGCGATATCATATCTCCGATAGATGATGGACGTGACGAAGAGCGGTATGAGGACGATCCTTGCTATCGTCAGGGTGTTCGGAAGGTTCAGGCTCTCCATGATCCTCCTTTACGGTACGTTAAAGGGAATCGGGTTGAATTTCAGCGCTGAATCGATCTCTTTATACCCTTCACCGGCGTTCCTTCCATTGCTCACAAAGTTGAGAAGTGCGCCTGAATGGCAGGCCTCTATCATAAAACCCCTGTTCGATGATTCCTTGTAAGACTTCCTGAAAATTCTCTCTGCCCCTGCTCTGTCACCCTTCATGAAAGATACCTGCCCCATACCCAACCATGAATAGATGAGTCCTCTTTTATCCTTTGTCTTCCTGAACCGTTCTGCAGCCATCTCAAAGCATTCTCCCGCCTTCTTCAGCCTTCCCTTCATCATGTGGGTCATGCCCATGCTCCAGAGGGTGTAAGAATAGCTCACGACATCGCCTATGATTTTGTACTCCTTTTCCGCCCTCTTCAGATGTTTCATTGCACCGGCATAGTCAGCCTTCATTCTCAGGGCATTGCCGATTCCGCAGTGAGAGTAAGCGATGCCAAACCTGTCATGAAGTGAGGAGAGCAGCCTGTTCGCCTCTCTATAGTACACGAGTGAGTCCTCCCACAGACCGGACACTCTTGAGACACCGCCAAGGCCGCAAAGACAGTATCCTATGGCGGTCAGATGCTCATCGTCCCGAAAGGATTCAAAGAGCCTCTCTGCCTTCTCGAAGGAATCGATAGCCCTCCTTGTATCCCCTCCGACCCTGAAGGCGCCACCCTCCGCCCAGAGGACAAAGGCGATCCCGTCCTTATCAGATTGATGCTCATAGATTGCCTTGGCTTGTGCAAAGAGTCCCAAAGCCTCTTTCCAGTTCCCAAGTGCCCTTACGGACAGGCCGAGACCAACGAGGGCGTCGGCATGCGCGGCCCTCGTCTTTTTCCGCCTGCTTAACGACACTGCTTCCCTGTAGGCCCTCTCAGCCTTTTCGAAATCTCCTGTCATCCGGGAAGTATCGCCGAGGGACAAAAGACATGCAAGCACGTCCTCTCTCTCTCCGTTCTTTCTCGCTATCCTCAGGGCTCTCCGATATAACAACAACGCCTTGTGATACTCTGAGTCCTCGCGGAGTTCTTCCGCTTTCTGAAAAAGGTCATTTACCATGGAGCCGATCCCTCAGCCTCACCACAAGTTCCCGGTAATTCTTTGCATGAAAGAAGGCTGAGCCCATAACGAGTATTCCGGCGCCCGCTTCGACCACTTCCCGCGCGTTCTCATATTTGATGCCGCCGTCTACCTCAATGACTGCAGAAAGCCCCCTTTCACTGAGCATCCCCTTCACCATACGGACCTTCTCGATCGCCTGGGGTATGAAATTCTGTCCGCCAAAACCGGGATTGACGGACATGATCAGGACAAGGTCAACCTCTGAGAGAATGCTGTCGAGACTCCAGACGGGCGTTGCTGGATTTATCGAGACCCCTGCCTGAGCACCGCTTTCTCTTATCCAGTGCACGGTCCTGTGAAGATGGACTGAGGCCTCTGCATGGACGGTGAGATAGTGGGCGCCTGCATTGATAAAGTCCTTCAGGTACCTGTCGGGCTCTTCGATCATAAGGTGGACATCGAGAGGGAGGTTCGTGACCTTCCTGATCGCCTCTACAATGAAGGGTCCTATTGTTATGTTCGGAACAAAGTGGCCGTCCATGATGTCAAGGTGCAGCATATCGGCGCCGGCTGATTCTGCCGCCTTGATCTCATCGCCCAGCCTCATGAAATCAGCTGAAAGAATCGAGGGTGCGAGCTTAATCATCGAGACGTTATTCTCCTTCCAGTTGCAGAATGACGGTTTCTCCTGATCGAAAGAGCGTATTCTGTCTCGGCTTCTGTGCCTTGATCCTTTGCCCCTGGCCCGTAAACTCTACCTTCAGGCCGAGTTTTTCAGAGAGACTCAAAGCATCGTCCCTGCTCTTGCCAAGAAAATCGGGGCAAAAATAGAGTATATCATAAGGCCCCGAACTGACGACAAGAGAAAGGGAATCCTTCAATGCCTCATCAGGCTCAGGCCGCTGAGAAAGGATCCTGTCCCTCGCTACCGTGTCCGAATGTATGCGGATGACCTTCTCGACCTTCAGTCCGCTTCTCGCAAGGGTCGTTTCTGCTTCCTGAAGTGTCTGGCCTATCAGGTCAGGGACAAACTGGACCTTCGGGCCCTTGCTTAGGAAAACCTTTATCCCCCGCTCTTCCTTGACTTTGTTTCCCGAAGGAATGTCCTGCCGTAGAATGCGGCCGGACGGTATTATAGGGTCGTAATCTTCGCCTTCTACCTTCAGAAACAACCCACTCTTGCTCAGGAGTTCGTTCGCCTCGATCACGGTCTTTCCCTTCAGGTCCGGCACATCAACGGTCTTGCTAAAGCTCATCACTTTGAAGGTGAGATAGCCTGACAATAACCCCATGAGGAGAAACCCGAAGATATAGACGGGTATCATCAAGACCTTCTTCACGCCTTTCTGCACAGTCTCACCCCGAAGAAACCATCCATTTCGTTCTTGTGGGGATAGGTCCGGAAGAATCCATTCTTCATAAATCCCCTGAGAAAGGAAACGTCACTGTCTATAATAAAGAAATCTCCCGAATCCTTCAAGAACTCTCTGAGGACAGCTTCACCTTCCTCGGTCTCTGTCGAACAGACCGAGTATACCATGATGCCGCCGCGCTTCAACATCCTTGACACAGAACGCAAAAGCCCGATCTGTCTTGATCTGAATTCCAGGAGGTCCTTTGGCGTGTGGCGGTACTTGACGTCTGGATTGCGGCGTACAACACCGAGAGAAGAGCAGGGTGCGTCAAGGAGAATCCTGTCAAAGGGTCTTTCCTGAGCATATTCGGCAATATCGGCGACCAAGGTCCTTATTGATGAAAGACCGAGAACGGATACATTTTCCTTGAGACGTACAATTCTTGAAGGATTACTGTCAACGGCGAGAATTTCACCCTCGTCTTCAATAAGCTGGGCAATGTGAGTAGTCTTTCCGCCCGGCGCAGCGCATGCATCGAGTATCCGCTCGTTCCGCTGCGGCCCAAGGAGATAGGAAATGAGTTGTGATGCCTCATCCTGGACAACGAGAGAATCCTTCCAGGGCAGTTCCCTGAATGAGTAGGATTCCTTCAGTCGAATACCATCGGGAGAGAAGGGCGTTGGTTCGGCCGCGATCTGCATTTCCGAGAGGTTTTTGATCATCTCTTCCCTTTTACTCCTCAGGGTGTTCACCCTCAGCGTCAGGGGAGGTATCCTGTTATTCGCCTCCGCAAGGGCCGCTGCTTCGGCCTCGCCGAAACGGCTGATCCATCGCCTGATAAGCCACTCGGGATGGGACGTCCTGAGGGCAATGTTCCGGGGGCCCTTTTCACGACTGACGTTGTCCAGTGAAAGCCTCACGGCGTCGATGTTGCGGAGGAGGTTTCTCAGGACGCCATTCACCACTTCAGGCCTGCCCGTCTTCTTCTCCATCTCTACAGCCTCGTGAACGGCAGCCCATTCCGGAACCCGCGTGAAGAGTACCTGGAAGAGGGCGAGTCTCAGGTTATTCAGCGTTCCGCGCCCGAGACCGGACGGCTTTTTAAGGAACCCCCTCAGTATCCAGTCAAGGATATCACGGTGCCGCAAAACCCCGTAGGTAAGTTCCATGAGGAATGCCCTGTCCTTGCTGTCAAGGGAGACAGCAAGGTCTTCAAGGACGTCCTTTGGTTTTCGCCCTTGTCCCTCGATATCCTCCAAGGCCCTTAAGGACAGTTCTCTGGAAGTCGCCATCAGATTGTGACCATAGGGGCGGGGTAATCCCCCCATACCTTATGGTCCACAGAAAAACGCAATGGCCTCCTTGACTCTCTCAAGGCTGACCTTCGTGTTGAAACAGGGCCCAAAGGGACGTTCATTCGAAATGCCGAGGACCGGGAGCGGATAGGAGTCTGCAATGCCGCTGCTGAGGTCCCTCTCGCAGGCAACGGCAACAATCGCCTCAGGACGGAGGTCCCTCACGATCTTCCTCGCCAGATTTCCGCCTGTCGCCACGAAGAGATCAAGCTTGTTGTCATCAGCGATCTGAATGAGGTCTTTGATCTCGCATTTTCCGCACCGTTTACATTTGTAGATATTGTGAGTGATTCGTATGTCGCATTCGTTTATCTGAAGACAGTGGGGAAGGAGAAGGAGTATCCTCTTCGCCTTTGGCTTTTCCATTCTCACCAGTCTGTTATTGAGACTTATGATAAGGGCCTGGAGCCCCTCCTTCCGCTCCTTTGAGAAAGACCCGATGAGCATGAAAAGGGGATGGAGGACCTTGAGTGTCAGACCTCGCGGCCACCTTTCCATCATCCGACCTTCATCCCCTTTGCGAGCCTCCTGCCCTGCAAAAAGGCCGAGACAGACATGGGTCTCTTCCCGGAGGGCTGGATTTCGATGATGGAGAGAAGACCTTCACCGGTACCGATAATGAGGTCCCTCTCGTCAGCTTTCTCTATGAGACCGGCTGACCCCTTGTCTGGCAAGGGACGCGCATTGAGGATCCTTACCATCTCGCCGTTCATATAACAGAAGGCGCCGGGCCATGGCTGCATGCCGCGAACGAAGTGATCGATCTCAAGAGCTGTTCGTGACCAATCTATTCTGCCGTCTTCTTTTCTCAGTATTGGGGCAAAGGTCGGCTCTCCTGTCTGGGGGACGGGTTTGAGAGAACCCTCCCGTATCCCCTTCAGCGTCTCGATAAGTAAAGAGGCCCCGACTTCAGAAAGGTTGATACCGAGACTCCCTGCCGTGTCCTCAGCAGTTATCGCCACTTCCCTCTTGAGGAGCACAGGGCCGGTGTCGAGTCCCTCGTCCATGAGCATTGTCGTGACTCCAGTCTTCTCTTCACCCCTTAAGATTGCCCAGGCTATGGGCGCTGCCCCCCGGTATTTCGGGAGGAGTGAAGCATGGACATTGATGCAGCCCTTTTGAGGTGTTTCGAGCAGTGCTTTTGGAAGTATTTTGCCGTAAGCAACTACAATGAGGAACTCAGGTTTTGAGGATGCTATCTCTTCAAGGAATTTTCCCTCTCTCAGGGATGTCGGCTGAATGACGGGAAGCCCTGCTTCAAGGGCAGCAATCTTCACGGCTGGCTGTGCGAGCTTGTGCCCCCTTCCCTTGATCTTATCCGTCTGCGTGACCACAAAGCTCACATCTTCGCCCTCCCCGAGTAAGGCCCTGAGTGAGGGAACGGCAAAGTCAGGCGTGCCGAAAAAAATGATGGACAACTTGCCTCCTGAAGAGATTAGACCTTCGAAAGGGCCTTCTGGAAGCGTTTCTTGAAAAACTCTCTCTTGATGCTGCTGATTCTGTCGATGAGCAATATACCGTTGAGGTGATCGATTTCATGTTGAAAAGCCCGGGAGAGCAGCCCTTCGGCCTCAATCTCGACAGCCTTTCCCTCTCTGCTAAGGCCCCTCACCGTAATCCTTTCACTTCTCTTTACCGTCGTGTGATATTCGGGAAGGCTGAGGCATCCCTCCTCGCTCTCGATCTCCCCTTGCGCATTGACGAGCTCGGGATTGATCAATACGATGAGCGGGGTCCTTTCCTCTTCCCTGATGCTTACATCGATAACGATCAGCCTGCCTGATACTCCTACCTGAGGGGCTGCGAGGCCGATACCCGGCGCAGCATACATCGTCTCGATCATATCGTCTATGAGACGCTGTACCGCCTTGTTAATCTCGCTTATCGGCGCGGCCTTCTGCGAGAGGACCTTTTCAGGATATTCTTTGATTTCGAGCACTGCCATAAAGTATTATATCAAAACCAGTTCGCTAAAATCGAGGACGCAAGACACCATGATCCGCAGACGGAGGAACAATGTCCAACCATAAAATTGTATTACGAACAGAGATGCCTGATGTTGGAGAACCAAGGAGGGGCAAGGTCAGGGATATATACGACCTCGGAAAACATCTCCTCCTTATAGCAACCGACAGGATATCTGCCTTCGATGTTGTCCTTCCGAGCGGAATTCCCGGAAAGGGGTGGGTTCTGACGCAGATATCGATCTTCTGGTTCAGGCAGATGGAAGGGATCGTCGGGAACCATATCGTTGCCACCGAGGTGTCCGACTTTCCGGCGATCCTCCAGAAATATCGTGGCATCCTCGAAGGGAGAAGCATGCTCGTGAAGAAGGCAGCGCCCCTGGCGATCGAATGTATCGTAAGAGGCTATCTCTCCGGAAGCGGATGGAAGGAATACAGGGACAACGGTACGGTCTGCGGTATTTCTCTGCCGAAGGGTCTTGTTGAATCAGGCCGCCTCGACGAACCGATCTTTACCCCCAGCACAAAGGCGGAAGAAGGCCATGATAGGAATATCGCCTTTGAAGAGGCCGCGAAGATCGTCGGAAAGGAGGTCGCCGAGAAGGCAAGAGAATTGAGTCTAAGTGTCTATTCAAGGGCAAGGGAAATTGCCGAGAAGAGGGGCATCATCATTGCCGATACCAAATTCGAGTTCGGTATTCATGATGGTGAATTGATCCTCATAGACGAAGTCCTCACCCCCGACTCTTCCCGGTTCTGGTCGATCCGTGATTACCGGCCCTGCAAGGGGCAGGACAGTTTTGACAAGCAGATCGTCCGAGACTATCTCCTCACCCTCGACTGGGACAAGACACCTCCGGGTCCTGTCCTTCCCGATGAAATTATAGCAAAGACTGCTGAGCGGTACAGGGAGATCATGGAGATACTGACGGGATAGAAGGCTGAAGGGGTTTGAAAGGAAGGGAAGAGATTCGTAGAAAGGGAATCTCTTATTATTTATGCCTCCCCGGTGACGGTCTCTTCCGCTCCTTCTTAAGTTTTTCTTTCTTGTAGAACGTCAGGAATTCTTTAGGCGAAAGAACATTGACATCTTGACACTTCTCATAAGGAAAATGATCTCGGTTTCCCGTGACAAGGCATGCCACCCCGTTCGCCACAGCGGCCTCAAGGAACGGTTCGTCGTCGGGATCGGGAAGGGAGAAGGCAAGGGGCGAGGATGCCGCCGCCTTACCCTGATGAACAATATAGTCGAGAAGCGCGGCAACCTTCTCTTCCTCAAAGCCGAACTTCGGCCTGCGTAAGACTTCAGCATACTCTGAGATTATACGGGCATCGAAGGAAAGCGTGATCTCGCCGGAAGAAACCATGAGTACAATCTCTCCGCAGGCGCCGAATGGAGACAGAAGGCCCGCAACGAGGACGTTAGTGTCGAGCACGATGTTCATCGAGTCCGCTTCTTACGGACCGTCTTTATTTCCGCATCTATATCTTTCATGAGCAGCTTGTCCTTTCCCTGCTCTACAGAGCTGCGTTGTAACGATGTGACCGCCTCGACCGCGCGCGCCCGGCGGAAAGCCGCAAGCGACTCTTCAAGATTAGACTCGTTAATAGCCGCAAGTATGGCTATTGGGCGTCCGTTGCTCGTGACGACCATCTCCCTCTCCTTCGGAAGCTCTTTCCAAACCTGTGCCGACTTGCCCCTCAAATCTCTAACGCTCAAGAATTTCATAACCGTGTCCTCCTTTGTATATTCTATTATGTACACAACTGTCATCCGAGTCAATCTGTTTGGGCAAGAGAATTGAGCCTGAAGGTCTATTCAAAGGTAAGAAAAATGGCGGAGAAGAAGGGCATCATCATTGCAGATACGAAACTTGGCCGGCAAGGTACAGGATAGTTTTGACAAGCAGATCGTCCGTGACTATCTCCTCACCCTCGACTGGGACAAGACGCCTCCGGGTCCTGTCCTTCCCGATGAAATTATAGCAAAGACTGCTGAGCGGTACAGGGAGATCATGGAGATATTGACGGGATAGAAGGTGGCGGCTTTGGGAAGGAAGGTATGAGAGCAAATTAGAGAAGCCTTTTGTCTAAATTTCAAAATTTCACAATTACACCTTCCGTCACAAATTCCTTGGTATCTCAACCAACATCGACTTGTCCTTCTCAGCCGTGTTGATGCGATCATTATAGGTTACAAGAAGGCGTCTGAAAGCACTTTTCCTCTTGTCTCTATCAAAACATGAGGACCATTCGATATTTTGACTGACAAACGACTCTATTGAACAGACGTCAATGCGGCCTTCCACCGTAAGGTCGGCATTTAGACGGGCCGCGGCGAGAACCCTGTCTGGTACCAGGACAAAGACTCTATAGCCATCATCAAGAGTCTGTCGATAGTTCTCAAAAATACTGATAAAGGGCGAGGCCGTCACACAAAAGGCAGTGTCGCCGACAAAAAAGTCTCCGGGTTTGCCCCTCGTATCAGCGGCGCTGTCATAGGGTGCATTTCTTAGCAGGATGTCAGGAAATGTCATTTGGAGGCTCGCACCGATCAGATGATATGCGGCCTCGCCTTCCTTCCCGTTCTTCCGTGCCTCTTCCAAAAGATTATGGACGTTATACCATGTCGGCAACTTCAAATCAAAGTTTATAACTGTTTTCCTGCTGTCTGTGTTGGAGACATAAGCACCTCTCATCTAAAGGTTTCGACGTTTAAGCCGCTCCTGATAACCATCGATGAAAGCCTCGGCCCATCAATGAGAGTTATAGAAAGCTTCGACTTATGCTGCGCTTCCATAACAGCGGCGCGTGTATAATGACTCGTCGTGATAAATATGCCTTTAGCTGTAGTACTGAGCGCTCCTCTGAAATTGTTAATCTCGACATTACCAATGGCATGTCGCCAGCGTTTTACTTGCGCCTGCACATGCGTACCGGCAAAAAAATCGTTCGCATTATCGACATAGGCATTAATATCAATACCTCCATCGCCGGACATAGCAGTTAGGGAACATCTTGAAAGCCGTTTTTCTCCATGAGTTCTTTTACAAGATGCTCAAAGCTGTAGGGTGGCACCCGTACTAACAGACTTCGTACGTTTTCAATCTTGTAAAGATCGCGTGTATTATTGGAAACGGCTTCGTCGATCTCCGCCACTTCTCGTTCAAGGTCCGCAAAAGTATTCTTCGTGCGAGATTCGCTTAGCAGATGGCCGGAGATGGCTGCAGCTTGTTCAATAGGTACAATACTTGGATTCCCATGAATACGGAATTCAAACAACCATACTTTTCGCAAAACACCGCGTTTATCAGCCTGAATCTCCTGATAATGACGGAGAAGTTCCAAGAGACCTAAGAAGCGGTACGTTTGGCGGCCCACATTGATGAATCCGAAGAAGGGCACCGGATTGGAATATTGCTCGATGAGCCTTTTGTTTCTACCTAAAAGCTGTTGGTCGCCTTCACGGCCCTGAGCAGTATAGGTGAGGATATCGCCTTCTATTCGGTCATTATAAGGGTTTTCTGAAAGTATACGACCCGATTCCTCAGCCGCCGTCATAATTGCCAAATGGCGCAAATGCTTTCTGGCATCCACTGACGGACGAATCCCACCGAGATTTTCTAGGTCTAAGGCGAATCGAACTTGATCATTTGTGTATTCTTCGCCTATGTGAAATTCCTTCACAACGTTCATAATTCTAAAACACTAGCCCAAGAGGCTGAGAATTCTTTTTCGTGAAAACCTTTACTTACCAGGCAAATTGCTGCTCCAGCGAGGCAAGCTTTCTTTTTCTCCATTGGCCTCCATGCCAAAAATCTCCGTCGATGAAAATAGCGATACGCTCTTCAGGCATTACAAGATCAGGTTTTCCCGGCAGACTATCCCCTCCGTTATCACTGAGACGCAGACCAGTTTCCGCAAGCGCCCTGCGCAGGGCGACTTCC
>DASRZP010000024.1 GCA_035686305.1 Thermodesulfovibrionales bacterium
CTAACGAAGACCCAATCCGAAGTCCTAAAGATCTTTGGATATGCAGTAAAGGACGGTTGGATCTTACAAAATTCAAAGCTGTAAACCAGCCATTATCAACCATTTGTGCCCTGTTGTCAGCTTAGATCTCCGAAAGTCCTGTTTAGGTGGTACGAGAGACAACAACCGACGAAAAGGCAATAAACAAAACAGAACCGTCCCCTTTATTTTTTTACACCGCTCAGGGCCGAAAGCGGCCAGGTGATGGCGTTCATCGTGTCCGGGGGAGTGACCGGACAGGATACGGTGTGAGAGCGTTGTTTCAATATGACGTCTCTCACCTTCAGACGCGCCTTGTTCCTCGCGCGGCTCTCGATAGCACGTCCACCTGATACACCGCACTTTGACAAGCTCGGCAAGGATTTTGATTTCCGATCCAAACATGGCTTTGCTGTCGTTTCGCGTCGGCAAGCCAAAGAGTAAAAACTAATATGGGAAGTGTCCCTTTGTTCCCTATGTTTCCCTTGCTCAACAGTAGTTGCAGAATGCTCCGACAGTGTATTGGGGCGCAGGTTCGCAGACGTACGGATTAACCGGGTTAGGCCCCCAGAAGGGGAAACACCTTCTCTTTGATAAAATCGATCACCCTGTCCACCTCTTTCCTCATGAGCTCTTTTCTGATCCCCCCTTCGCTGTAATCCTTGTCCCTCAGCCTTCCGCTCTCAAAACCGTCATACCGGTAAGAATCGAGAAAAAGCTGAGGAATCTCATCAGGTATCTCGACCCTGTTCATGATCGCCCAGGCAAGGGTCCATGCCCTTGCAACATTCGCCACATCATACCCTCCGCCGCCAAGAGCTACCCACTTCGGGGAGATATCCCGTATCTTCTTCACAACGTCACAGAATCCCTCTGTCGTGTAATTGAGATGGGCGAGGGGATCGCCGCGGAAGGAGTCGACGCCAAGTTGGGTGACAACGACATCAGGGCTGAATGTTACGATAAGCGGCGGCACTATCTCGGTAAATGCGTAGACAAAGAGTTCGTCATCCGATGAGGGAGGGAGAGGGATGTTTACGCTATATCCCCTTCCTCTATCCCTGCCCATCTCTCTCTCGGACCCCGTGCCGGGGAAGAGCATCCTCCCCGTCTCATGGATCGATACGGTCAATACCCTGTCGGAATCGTAAAAGGCATCCTGGACGCCGTCGCCGTGGTGGGCGTCGATATCGATATAGGCCACTCTCCTTCCCCGCCTGAGGAGCGACATGATCGTGACAACGGGATCATTGATATAGCAGAAACCTGATGCCCTTGATGCCACGGCATGGTGAAGCCCTCCGGATATGTTAAAGGCGATGCCGACCTCTCCGCTGTCTACCATATCGGCCGCCTGAAGGGATGCCCCGGTCACGAGCCTTGACCAGTCATAGAGTCCCCGGAAAATGGGATTATCACCAGGACCGAGACCGAAATGCTCGGCCTGGGGCAAGGCGATTCCGCTGTTTGCAGCCTTGAGCATCTCGATATAGGCCCTCTCATGGAAAAGGAGGACATCTTCATCCGCCGCTATCTCTGCCTCGACGGAACGTGTATCCGGGAGGGATAGGAGTCCGTAAGCCTTTATGAGTTCGTATGTGAGTTTCAGTCTGAAGGTCTTTAGGGGATGGTCCGGACCGTAGTCAAACTGTACGAGATCATCGGAATAGAGAAAGGCCGTCTTCATATGTGTTCAGTATAACAAATACGACAGGCGACAGAGGCCGAAGAACGGGCTTCCGCGAACTATGCCAAGATCAGCCCTAATCTTA
Organism: Thermodesulfovibrionales bacterium; assembly: GCA_035686305.1. Classification (NCBI taxonomy): domain Bacteria; kingdom Pseudomonadati; phylum Nitrospirota; class Thermodesulfovibrionia; order Thermodesulfovibrionales; species Thermodesulfovibrionales bacterium. The sequence continues at coordinate 1,791 of DASRZP010000024.1, forward strand.
CCGTCCGGGTTTATGAATTTCCTGGGTCAGAGTTTTGCCTATGGCGATTTCGGTTGGTTATGGCATGGCGATGATTCCGAAGCATCTTTTTTTTTCGTGAATTGCTGTAAAATAGTGAGATACCTTAAACGACGATGCGTCTGTTTTGATAAGGAGGAGACATGAGCAGAAGGATGGTGACTGTTGACGGTTGTACGGCGTGTGCTTATGTGGTGCATGCCACGAATGAGATCATTACGATCTATCCCATAACCCCCTCTTCCCCGATCGCGGAGATCTGCGATGCGAAGTCTGCAGGGGGACAAGTGAACATATGGGGATCGGTGCCGCTGGTGAGTCAGATGCAGTCCGAGGCAGGCGTTGCAGGAGCGGTCCATGGTTCCCTCACCACGGGCGCCTTGACAACAACGATCTCGGCTTCCCAGGGGCTTTTGCTGATCATGCCGAACATGTTTAAGATAGCCGGTGAACTGACGCCTACGGTTTTTCATATAACTGCCCGCTCCCTTGCATGCCAGGGATTGTCTATTTTCGGGGATCATTCGGATGTCATGGCAGTGCGCTCCAGCGGCTTCGCCATGCTCTGTTCGAAGAATGTCCAGGAGGCGATGGACTTCGCGCTCATCGCTCAGGCTGCAACACTCGAATCAAGGGTCCCTTTCCTACACTTTTTTGACGGCTTCAGGACGTCCCATGAAGTCCAGAAGATCGAAGAACTGAGCTTTGATGACATGCGGGCGATGATCGATGAAGACCTCGTCATCGCCCATCGTGAACGGGGGCTCAGCCCGGACCGTCCCATGTTACGGGGGACCGCACAGAACCCCGATGTCTATTTCCAGGGGAGGGAGACGGTAAACAAGTATTACCAGGCCACCCCTGAGATTGTGCAGAAGGTTATGGATAAATTTGCCCGCATCGTCGGAAGACGGTATAGGCTCTATGATTACTTCGGCGACCCCGAGGCCGAAGGTGTCATCATCATCATGGGTTCAGGAGGCGAAACGGTCCTCAGTACGATCAATGCACTGAACGCGAAAGGCGCAAAGTTGGGGCTGGTGCAGGTGAGACTCTTCAGGCCCTTTGACGTAGATGCCTTTATACGTGTCCTTCCGCCCAGCGTGAAATCGATTGCCGTTCTCGACCGTACCAAGGAACCCGGTGCTATCGGCGAACCCCTCTACATCGATGTCAGGACTGCTATCGGCGAGGCCATGGGCCGGGGAACGGCGCCCTTCAAGAGTTATCCGAAGATTGTCGGCGGCCGCTATGGTCTCGGTTCGAAGGACTTCACGCCTGCCATGGTGAAGGCGGTCATCGATAATATGTCAGCGAGAGAGCCAAAGAACCACTTCACCGTCGGCATCAATGATGACGTCGCCGGGACTAGTCTTGTCTTTGACCAATCCTTCAGCGTTGAGAGCGAGGACGTTTACGGCGCAATGTTCTACGGGCTGGGTTCCGACGGGACCGTCGGGGCGAACAAGAATACGATCAAGATTATTGGCGCAGAGACGGACAACTATGCTCAGGGGTACTTTGTTTACGACTCCAAGAAGTCGGGCTCCATCACAACCTCTCATCTCCGCTTCGGAAAGGAGAAGATCCTCAGTCCCTACCTCCTCTCGAAGGCAAACTTTGTCGCCTGCCATAACCCTTCATTCCTCGAGAAGTACGATATGCTCTCCCGCGCAGAGGAAGGAGCAACCTTTTTGCTGACGACACTCCATTCGAAGGATGAGGTGTGGGAGACCTTGCCGCGGGAGGTGCAGGAACAGCTCATAGCGAAAAAGATGAAATTCTATATCATTGACGCCATTGCCCTTGCCGAGGAGATTGGTTTGGGCGCCAGGATCAACATGATCATGCAGACGGCCTTCTTCGTGATCTCCGGCATCATACCGAAGGATGAGGCGATCAAGGCAATAAAGACAGAGATCAAGAAGACCTATATGAAGAAGGGCGAGAAGGTGCTCGAGATGAATTATGCCGCGGTAGACAAGGCGCTCCAGAATATTGTCGAGGTGCCTGTTCCGGATAAGGCCACGAGTACGATACGGATGAAATCGCCAGTGCCTGAAGATGCCCCTGACTTCGTGAAGAATGTGACAGCCTTGATGGTCGCGGGCAAGGGAGATTCCCTCCCTGTTTCGGCCATGCCTGCTGACGGTACATGGCCGACGGGTACGACGCAATATGAAAAGAGGAACATCGGCGTCCATGTACCGGTGTGGGAGCCCGACATCTGCATCCAGTGCGGCCAGTGCTCCTTCGTCTGCCCCCATGGAACGATCAGGATTAAGGCCTATGAGCCTTCGCTCTTGAAAAACGCGCCGGCAAGCTTTAGATCTGCCAATGCCAAGGGCAAGGAACTCGAAGGACTCAAATTTACAGTCCAGGTTGCGCCTGAGGACTGCACAGGGTGCGGCTCCTGCGTCTTTAACTGTCCGGCATTCAAGAAGGATGCTGAGGGAAAGAAGATACCCGACTTCAAGGCGATCAACATGAGACTCCAGGAGCCGTTGAGGAAAGAGGAAGCGGAAAACTATGCGTTTTTCCTCGGCCTGGCCGAAACAGATCCCTCGAAGTACAACGTGGCAACAGTTAAGGGAAGCCAGTTTGTCAAACCCCTTTTCGAGTATAGCGGCGCCTGCGCAGGATGCGGAGAAACACCCTATATTAAACTCCTGAGCCAGATGTTCGGAGACCGCCTCCTTATCGCCAATGCGACGGGTTGTTCATCCATTTACGGCGGCAATCTCCCGACCACGCCTTATGCAAAGAGGGCTGACGGTAGGGGGCCTGCATGGTCAAATTCTCTCTTCGAAGACAACGCCGAGTTTGGTCTCGGGATGAGACTGACGGTGGACCGGTTCAATTTCCAGGCCAGGGAGTTAATGGAGAGACTTCTCAAGACCCCCTCCTATTCAGACGCAAAGGAACTCTTCGAGAGCATTATGAACGCCGACCAGTCGACGCAGAACGCGATCGAGCAACAGAGGACGCGCATCATCGAGATGAAGAAGAGGCTCTCAAGAGATGGCTCTTCTGAGGCAAAGAGTCTCCTCTCCCTTGCTGATTATCTCATCAAGAAATCAGTATGGGCCATCGGTGGTGACGGATGGGCCTATGACATCGGGTACGGAGGACTTGATCAGGTCCTGGCATCGGGTCAGAACATAAACATCATGATCCTCGACACCGAGGTCTACTCAAATACCGGCGGCCAGATGTCAAAATCAACTCCACTTGCAGCCACCGCCCAGTTTGCGGCCGGCGGGAAAAGGACGCCGAAGAAGAATATCGGGCTGATCATGGCCACCTACGGCAGCGTCTATGTGGCCCAGATAGCTTTTGGCGCAAATCCTGCGCAGGCGGTGAAGGCCTTTTCCGAGGCCGAGGCATATAACGGGCCCTCATTGATCATCGCATACTCAACATGCATTGCCCAGGGTATTGACATGGAGAAAGGGATCGATGAGCAGAAGCGGGCCGTTGCCTGCGGCCACTGGCCCCTCTACCGCTACAACCCGGAACTTGAGGCACAGGGCAAGAGCCCCCTCGTCATAGACAGCAAGGAACCGACAATCACCTTCGAAGACTATGCCTATAACGAAAACCGTTACCGTGCCTTACGGGCAAGCAATCCTGAGCTGGCTGCGGCATTGATGAAACAGGCCCAGGCAGACGTAACGAGGAGATGGAAATACCTGAAGCACATGGCGAAGTGGTCACCTGAACAGCAGGCATAACGGAATCGCCGGGCTCTTCTCAGGATTTGGAAGCTCCGCATAGAGAACACAGTCCCTCTGCCCTGTCCTGAAGTCGTCGGGATGGGGCAGATTTCTTTGGCGTCCTTTATGTGTTTTTTCTATCTTTATAGAAGACATTTCTTTATGATAGGCTTAATCTATGGGGACAGAAGACAGTAGAGAAGAACTTTCAAGACTCCGCCAGCGGCGGATAGTCGAATTGCAGAAAGAGGCGGCAGTTCAGAAGAAGATCGAGGAGGCGATAAAGCTTTCCGAGACTCGCTACAGGCGTCTTTTCGAGGCGTCTCAAGAGGGGATCCTCATTGCTGACGCGGCAACAGGAAAGATTCATGATGTTAACCCCTATTTTTTGAAATTGCTCGGCCATTCACTCGATGATTTATTGGGCAAGAAAATGTGGGAGACAGGTTTTGTAAAGGGCATAAGAGAACGCGATGAATTCTTCTCTGCCATACAAAATAATGAATACATGCGCTATGATGATCTCCCTCTCAAAGCAAAGGACGGGCGGACCGTCGATGTGGAATTTGAGAGCAATGTCTATATAGTGAATCAGGAAAAGGTGATCCAGTGCCACATCCGCTCCATCAGCGACCGCAAGGAGGTGGAGAATGCCCTCAAGGAGAGCGAAAAACGTTTTAGCGATATCGCTGAGAATGCCCTGGAGTGGATATGGGAAGTCGATCTAAGCGGCAGGTACACGTTCTCCAGTTGTGCTGTCGAGAAGATATTGGGGTATAAGGAGGACGAAGTCCTCGGAGCCTATTTCTATGATTTCTTTCATCCTGAAGACAGAGAGATATCAAAAAAGGCGGCCTTCGAGGCCTTTTCCAGAGAAGAGCCTTTCCGTGAATTTCTTACTCGGAACATACACAAGTCGGGCAAAACGGTCTGGCTCTTGATGAGCGGTGTTCCCCTCCTGGATGACAAAGGGAACCTCCTCGGATACCGGGGAGCCGACGCTGACGTCACGGAACTGCAGAAGACTGCGCAAGAGCTGAGAGACAATGAGGAAGTCTTTCGTTCAATAACGGAATCTGCCCTGGATGCCATCATCGTGGCCGACGGCAGCGGAAATATCAGATTTTGGAACAGGGCGGCAGAAACGCTCTTCGGGTATTCTTCTGACGAGGCCGTCGGTAAGCCGCTGACCATCATTATCCCGGAGCGGTTCAGACGGGCCCACGAGAAGGGGATGGAACAAGTTGTGTCTGGCGGGAAATCAAAGATTATGGGAAGAAATTATGAGATAACAGCCATGCGAAAGGATGGCAGTGAATTTCCTGTGGAGATCTCCCTTGCGAATTGGGAGAGAAAGGGTGGCATCTTCTTCACCGGGATCATTCGGGACATCACGGTGCGGAAACAACTGGAGGAGAAACTCCGTACTGTTTCGATAACGGATGAGCTTACCGGACTCCTCAATCGTAGGGGCTTCCTTACCCTTGCGCAGAAACACTTTGAAATCGCCAGACGGAACAGGATGAGTTTCTCTATCCTTTACCTCGATCTGAACGAGATGAAGAAGATCAATGACGAGTTTGGACACCGGGAGGGCGATCAGGCCCTGGTGGACTTATCTGACATACTCAGGAAGACCTTTCGTGCGTCGGACATTATTGCCCGCCTTGGGGGAGACGAGTTCACCGTTCTTATAACTGATACCTCCGGGCCAGGGGTTGAAAGAACGATTACCCGGCACATTGAGGACAGTCTCAGGATTCAGCAGACAGGGAGAAGATACAAGCTGTCAGTCAGCATGGGGATGGTGCATTATAATCCTGAGCAGCCCTGCTCTCTTGAGGAACTTCTCAATCGGGCAGATGAACTCATGTATGAGCATAAGCAGCTCAAGAAGGAGAGCATACCGTCGTCAATGGGGGAGAAGAGGGAAGAAAGGCGGCATGAGCGTTATAAGACAGAGAAGGGTCCTTTAGCAGAACTCGTTGTTTCCGGAAGTGCCGTCATAAAGGATATCAGTCTCGGCGGAATCTCCCTGCGGACCTCGCAAAGGCTGACAAAGAACGCCGTTTACGGAATCAGGATGCATCCTCACAACGATGACGTTTTTTCGACGAAAGGTCTCGTTGTCTGGTCTTCCGTGGGAGGGGAGGCTTCCGAAAGGGATGATGCTGAACCGTACTATGAGGCGGGGTTACGGTTCATCGAAATGGATGAGGGGCTGAAGAGTTGTCTCGAGAGACTTGTTATCGGTCTCCCCGGCTGATGTTGCATACGTCCGACTGTGACCTCACCTGTCCCTAACCCTAAAGAGGATGCTGTCTTTGGAGCAGAAGGGGATGTCTTTTTTTCTTGCGGAGTCTCCTGAAAGGTTCTGATCCGGCTCGAAACGTGGTATCATGACGGTGAGGGCCATGTGACCGTTGAACGAGACATCTATGACGATACCGAAGGAGGTCATGATGAACATCTACGAATATGCGATGCAGATGGAAAAAGACGGCGAGAGTTACTATCGCGAGTTGGCGGAAAAGGTTGATCATAGGGGGCTTAGGAATATATGCATTATGCTTGCCGATGCGGAAGTCGTACATTACGATATCTTCCGGAAGATGCAGGAGAAAGAAAAGGTTCATATCGGCCATTCAAAAATAATGTCGAGGGCCAGGAATATTTTCCTCAAGATGAAAGAGGAAGAGGAAACTGCCACAGGCATTGTCTCTGAGAAGGAGCTTTACAAGAAGGCCCAGGAGATCGAAAAAAAGAGCCGGGACTTTTACCTCGACCAGGCGGGTAAAGCAGCAGATGCGGATCAGAAAGATATATTTTTGAAGATTGCCGATGAAGAGAGAAAACATTATCTTATCCTGGAACGGATAATCGATTTTGTCTCGAGACCGGAAATGTGGCTCGAAAATCCGGAGTGGTACCACCAAGAAGAGTACTGAACCTTGCGGGGCCTGGCAGAGGTCTTGACGCCGAAAACCTCGTCCGGTACTGAAGGTCTCTCCATGTCTCCTGTTATGATAACAGTGGCATGGACCTCTTTGAGTTTCTCGCCACGCGAGGCGCCCCCGTGCGTTTTTCCTTCGCGTGCTGCACCGTTACGCGCCTGCCGTGGAGCATGATATCATTGATCGTGCTGATGACCCTGTCCGCGAGATGGGCCGGCACCTCGACAAAACTGAAGGTATCGAAGAGGGCAATATTCCCTATCTTCTTCGCGGGAATGTTTGCCTCTGCCGAGATCGACCTGACGATATCGGCAACCTTTATCTTGTCTTTCCTGCCAATAGTCACAAAGAGCCTTACGAACCCTGTCTTGGAACCGACTGCAGCGGGTTCTTCTATTTCATCCACCTCCATGTCGCCGAAGGCGATACTGAAGGCAGCTGCGGCAACATCCCTGGAAGAATGGCTGCGGAGCATCTCATCAGCGAGGTGAAGGTACCTGGTATGCCGCTCGTCCGCAATCGCCTCTTTAATGTCGGCAATGACTTCCTCTTCCCTTGCCTTCTTGACGTCTTCCTTCGTTGGCAGCTTGGCCTTCTTTATCTTTGTCTTTGCCGACTGTTCTATGAGCCTCAGTTGCCGGTATTCCCTGGGAGAGACAAAGGTTATGGCTATCCCCGATTTTCCTGCCCTTCCCGTTCTCCCGATCCTGTGGATATAGCCGTCGGGATCCTGGGGAATACTGTAATTGATCACATGGGAAACATCAGGAATGTCGAGTCCACGGGCCGCTACGTCTGTGGCGACAAGGATGTCGATGTCTCCTCTCTTGAATTTCCCCATCGTCTCTTCCCTGTGAGACTGGGTGAAGTCGCCGTGGATAGCTCCTGCATAGTACCCCATCTGCTGCAATTTCCCCGACACGTCATCGACGTCTCTTTTCGTGTGACAAAAAACGAGCGTCAGCGAAGGGGCTTCTACATCGAGGAGTCTCGTCAGGGCCTTTATCTTGTCCTCTTCCCTCACCTCATAGAATACCTGCTTGATCTTAGAGACGACCATGTCGGCCGTGTTGACCCTGACGTTTTCAGGGTCTTTCATGTATTTCATAGCGATCCTGCGGATCTCCTGTGGCATCGTTGCCGAGAAAAGCAGTGTCTGCCGCTTTTCCGGGATGTCCTTCAGGATCTCTTCGATGTCGTCAATAAAGCCCATATTGAGCATCTCGTCGGCTTCGTCGAGAACGAGGACCTTGATCTCCTTGAGGACGAGGGTCTTCCGATGGATATGGTCTATGACGCGGCCTGGTGTTCCGACGACGATATCGACCCCTTTCTTCAGGCTCCAGATCTGTCTTTCAATCGACTGGCCGCCATAGATCGGAACCGAAAGAATCCCTTTGTTCTTGCCGATCTTGTTCAACTCCTGGGCCACCTGGACAGCGAGTTCCCTCGTCGGGACGAGAACAAAGGCCAAGGGGGCCTTGCCTCTCTTGCCCATCTCTATGATGGGGATGCCGAAGGCAGCGGTTTTCCCCGTGCCCGTCTGGGCCTGACCTACGATGTCCCGTCCTTTGAGTATCAGAGGAATGGCGATCTTCTGTATCGGTGTGGGCTCTTCAAATCCCATCGCAAAAAGGGAACTTAAGAGCGCATCCGATATCCCGAACTCATAAAACTTCTTATACTCCATTCTTCTCCCTTGGTAACGAACATTGTTTCGCTGAGAGTGAACTGCCGAAAAGTGACAGAGGTCTTCCATTCAGGCGAGTGAACTGTCTGAACGAGTTACACCCGTCACAGACCAGGACAACGTGCAGGATACACTATGTAGGCTTTGTGGCTGATCTGCCCTGACTCTTCAGTCTGATGCTCTTACGTCTTCTCTTCTGTGCTTCTCGCTGCTTCCTTTTCGTTTTAACAGAGGGCTTCTCGTAGAACCGCCTCTCCTTAAGGTCACGCAGGAGACCGTCCCGCTGTATCTTCCTCTTCAGAAGCTTTATCGCACCTTCGACGTCATTTCCTATTACCTTTATCTCCAAGTGTCTGACTTCCTTCCGCCTTTATCAAAGCTGCCCCTCCGGCCTCCGCCTCCGGTACGGGGCCTGTCGGCCTGCGGCCGGGCCTCATTCACCGTGAGGGCCCTGTCCATAAAGGTCTTGCCGTTGAGGCTTGCAATGGCCTTATCAGCGTCAGCATCCGACGACATCTCTACAAAACCGAATCCCTTCGAACGACCGGTCGCCGCGTCTGTTATGATCTTACATGACTGGACCTCTCCTATCTCGGCGAAGACTCCCTTCAAGGATTCTTCATCTGCCTTGTACGACAGGTTCCCTACAAAAAGTCTCTTGCTCATCTTCTTCCCTCCAGGCCCTTTGAATTTCCGTGATGCACGTCTGCTTCGTTCTGCTGCATCTGAACCCGTCCATATCGGAGAGGGGCAAATAAGAAAGGCTACTCCTTGTAGCCCCCAGGTCAAACAAAGGCTTGCCGGACCGAGATTATTATTGCACATCCTGGCCGGAATGTCAACATGCATGAAGATGCGGTATGATAGGGAAGATTTCCCATGCGCCAATCATAGGGAGACGCGCTTCGCAAGGCATGAGAACAACGGATGAACCGTTCTTCGTGCCGGTACCTCGGAGACAGGCAGGATGCCTGTCGAGAATGGGTGAATCCGCTGTCGTGCTGCCGACGGTCTCCTCCCGAATATCGTGATGGTGGATTTTGGTGGCAAGTTGCTATAATAGAGACGACCGGAGACGAAGCATGAAGAATACGATAATCTTTGTCATCTTTGTCCTTCTTGTCCTTGGGCTCCTCACGCTCTTTTCAGGGACGAGGGCCCCGCGCATCCCCGAGGACAGTCGCCACGCGGCCCTTAGCGACAACGCAGCCTGCATGGAGTGCCATGGTCCCGGCAAAGTGGCCGAACGAAAAAAGACGCACCCGCCCAAGGACGAGTGTCTGCTCTGTCATAAGGTGAAGAGGAAGGTCAGAACGCCGTAACGAACTGCTTCAGAAGAGGGGAGCTTTTCGATGAAGAGAGCATCGCACTCGCTCACATCGTTCAGGGATCTCAAAATCGCCCTTGAAAGCAGGAAGGGCATGCTGAAAACCCTTCCGGAAGAGACGAGGGGTCCTCAGGAACGGTCTGATGAAGATCTCTTTCTCGAGGCAATGTCAGGGGTCAGAGAGATCAGTGAGTTCAGGGAAATCCCCGTGAGGCGTCCTCCGCGAATGAAGCCCTGTCCTCGCCGGAGAGGCAACAGGGACAAAGAGCTTCTCGAACAGATCGTGAGGGGGCAGACAAAGATCCGCCTTTCCGATACGGACGAATACATGGAATGGACAGGTCCCCGAATACGAAGGGACATAACGAAAAGGCTTCATGAGGGAGGATTTTCCGTGCAGGACGGCATCGACCTTCACGGTATGACCCTTGTCGAGGCGGAAGAAGCCCTTACGGAGTTCTTCCGGGACGCACTTCGGAGGAGACTTTGCTGCGTCAAGGTGATCCATGGAAGAGGACTCAGGTCCCCAAAGGGCCCGGTCATCAAGGAGGCCCTGAAGAGCCGGCTCCAGGGGTCCTTCAGGAAATGGGTCCTTGCCTTCGTTACAGCCAAGGACTGTGATGGCGGCCTTGGGGCAACGTATGTCCTGCTCAGGCAGGGATAGTCTCGAAGAACGTTTACTGTGTCAACAATCTGAGGATCTTCACGAAATTCATCCTCCACCATTTCACAGGCCAATCGAGTTCGTGCTTGTCACAGAGTGAATCGAGGTTGTTGAGACTTCGTATCTCTGCTTTTGTCGTGTCGTCAACAACGCCTGACCCATCGATTGTCCTGACCAGGGCCCTTGAACGCCTGATACGTTCTCCGAGCGTCTCTGCCTTGCTCGTGTCAATTATCCCGTATTTCGCCTTAATGTCGAGTAACCTCAGTGCGCCTTCGTACGTGGCCTCAACGATGTCGTCTCTCGTCATCCACCGGGTCTCGTAATTCAGGGTATGCTTCCAGCTCGGCATGAGCATCGCCTTCCTGTGCTCGCGTAAGGTCTTCGAGAAAAGCCTGTAGCCGAACCTCTCCGGTTCCTCAAATATGCTGCTTCCCGGGTCTATGAAGGGGGCAAGGGGTGCGATCATCGGATGAAGTCTTCCCGATCTGCCGTATCTGTTCAAAAGCTCATCGCAATAGCTCACCGTGTCCATCACCGACGAATAGTCCTGGTATGGCAGTCCCACCATGAAGAAAAGATCGATCCTCCTGCACCCTGCCTCGATAAGATCCCCGATCATCTGCTCGAATGCTCCGTTATCATAGTGTTTTCCGAAAGCGCTCCTCACCTTCGGGTCGTGGGATTCCGGCGATATCTCGACATTGAAGTTCTTGAAAGAGTCGGCGGTCTTCCTGATAAACCGTTCAGGCGGAGGACTGAAGAACTCGATCGTCACCTCGTTCTTTATGTTGTGTGCCCTGACTGAATCCAGGAACTCTTCGGCGTAGGCTTCGCCGCCCTGGAGGAGGTCGCCGATCACCATGATCGGCGCTCCCGTGTATTCAGAGATCTTCCTGATATCTCCGGCAAGGAGGTCGGGAGACCGAAAACAAGGCCTCTCCCTCATGCAGAGTTTCTTAAAGGAAGAGAGGGAACCCGCGCAGGAAGCGCAGTTACGATAGCATCCCCTGCACTGGAAGACGGCGGTAACAGGGTACGTGATCCAGTAATGGAAGGGGATATACCCTGACGGGTCAAGATACTTGAGCGCCATCTTGAGGAGATGGGGATAATCGAGTCTGACGTAATCGAGGTTGTCAGGACAGTGAGCGAAGTCGTTGACTACCACATCGCCGTCGCGGTTCCGCCAAACCAGGTTCGGTATGGTCTCATACCCCTTGCCTGCTTTGATTGCGTTCATAAGCATTCTTAAAGGCTCTTCAGTTGAGTCTCCGCGCACAATGAAATCCACGAAGGGGTAATCGGCCATGATCTCTTGATAGTAATAGGTTGAGGAGAGCCCGCCGAAGATCACCGGTGTTTCAGGATGGTGTTTCTTGAGGAGTTCTCCGAGACTCAGGCTGCCGTCGACATGGGGAAGCCAGTGGAGGTCGATACCGAAGGCAGCGGGCCTGAGTCTCTTGATGAACTTCTCAGGGTCGAATGACGCATCACCAAGCATCTTCAGGGCAAGGTTTACGATCCGGACGGACATCCCGTGCCTGTGGAGATACTCTGATATGGTGAGGAACCCTATGGGATAGATCTCGAAAACCGAAGACGAAGGAATGACATCACTCACAGGACCGGAAAAGATGGGGAGTTCCCGAAACCTGAAGACGCTCGGCGGATGAATGAGGATCAGGTCAGGTTTTGACATAAAGACGACTGTCTGCCGTATATCTTATCGCTGTAGTCAGCGACGATTTCTCTTGCAGTCGTTTCCATGATGGCAAAAAGCGCAGCGGTGAGGTGGTCCTTTGCCCTTCCGGCAGGTGGAGGAAGTTTGATCGAGTTGCTCAATGTTTTCGTTTCGAGGTTGTACAGATGGAGCATCTCAATGATCGCCCCTGCATACCCCTCGGGCGTAAAGGTCTTTCTCACCATGGCGGGGAAAGAGATCGATTCTTCCCAGTTTCGCAGGAGGTCTGAAACCATGCGAAAGAGGGACGCGATCCTTCCCTTCCTGATATGAGCGATCTCGTCGTAGCAGACCTTTATTGACAGGAGAGGGACCGATACCCTCCGGATGAACTCTGCGTCCACCTCCTTTGTCTTTTCAAAAATCTCTTCTCTGTGCACCGCGCCTTCGCAGTCTCCGGCATCAAAGGCCCTAACGGCATACTCGATGATGAACCGGTCCTTCTCTATTTCTTTGAGTACGTTGGCCTCCAGAAAACGGTGGAAGGGGGTCAGGAACAACCTGAAGGGGCGGTTTTGATTCAGGTGGTCAAGACACCGGCCGCTGAAGTCATGCATGAGCGTCCGGTCCGCCTTGCAGAGCATGGAGATCTTATCCATCGTTGTCGCCCCGGTAAATCGTCGCAATTCCGACGGACAGCGGATAAGCCTTCACATGTGAAAATCCGCATTCCTCGATTATGCGTTTGAATTCCTCGGGAGGATAATAGGCCTCGATGGAAACGGGCAGGTAGGAATAGGGGTCGGAAGAATGCGTAAAAATCTTTCCGAGGAAAGGTATGACCTTGAAGATATACCACTTGTACACCGGCAGAAACCATGTCTTTTCGGGCTGAGTCAGTTCGAGGCATATGAACCGGCCCCCGGGTTTCAGGACGCGTCGTGCTTCTCTCAGCGCCGATGTCGTATCAGGGATATTCCTCATGCCGAAGGAAACGGTCACGACATCGAAGGTGTCATCGGGGAAGACGAGGTCTTTAGCGTCGGAGACGACGAAGGACACGTTCTGTACGGCCGGATCTATCTTCCCTATCGCCCTTCCGAGCATATCTTCACAAAAGTCGGCGCCCGTAACAGAACCCTCTGGCCCGACTGCATCCACAAGGAGCACCGCCAGTTCGCCGGTGCCGGTGCATATGTCAAGCACATGGTCTCCCTTTTTGATGCCCGAGAGGGAGACAAGCTTCCTCCTCCAGACATTGCAGAGCCCGAAACTGAAGGCCGTGCTCAGCGGGTCGACATAGGGCGCGACCTTGCAGAAGATATTCTTGATAAAGATGTCCCGTTCGCTCTGTTCCATGAAACTAACGCTAATAAAAGAATTGTCCCGTAATAATCAGGATGAGGAGAAAGAACCCCGTGAGGACGAGAAGAGACCCGAAGAAGCTGCTCAGGAGCAGGAACCCCTCGGAAGGAGGGGAGGTCACGAAGGCATCAAGGTTTTTCCGTTCAATGAGGCGCTGATACTCAAGCGGTCTCTCATGCATGAATTCGTCCATGCGGATCTCCCCGGTGAAGATGACGGTGTCCATGGGGAATTTTTCCGGCCTCAGATGAGTGTTGAAGAAATGGATGGTAAAGATGAAACCGGCAGCAAGGAGAGCCTCATCGCTGTGGATGATCGTCGCTATGTTAAAGGCCCAGCCCGGCACAAAACTCCCGAAGAACTCAGGGAACCAGAGGAATAATCCTGATACGCCGATCATTCCCACGCCCCAGAAGACCGCCCAATAGTCGAATTTCTCCCAGTAGGTCCAGGTGTCCAAATGGGGGCGGGGCCCGAGACCCAAAAACCATCTGAAACTGTTATAGATGTCTTGCAAGTCTTTCAGATTGGGGACCATGGATTCCGGCCCGAAGGGGTTAAACCTGAATCGCTTGACAATCGCTATATAGTAAACGACGTAAAGGATGTGGGCGGTAAAGTACCCGAAGGTGACAACGGCGCATGTCCGATGAATCAGACCGGCACTCTTGTAACCGCCAAGAAGTCTCATGAGCCATTCGGCCCAGGGAGCCTGAGAATATTTTAACGGCATGCCCGATGCAACAAGTCCGAGGAAGCTCAACGCTACGGTCGCATGGAGGACCCTGTGGTAGGCATTGAACCTCTGAAAGAATTTCATTTCTCCCTCCCGGCGTTTCCCTCAATTCGTTCCCTCAGCGCGCGATAGGCCCAGAGGAACGTATGGATGAAGAAGAAGCTGAAGACACTTATGAGAAGAATTGTCATAAAGAGGTATGTATAGTAAAGTACGGGATACTTTTTCCTGTCGCTCTCCTCGGCATGGGCATAGTAGCGGGTAAAACGGGCCGTAGCCTTCGGATGACAGTTTCCGCCTCTGCACGTGCTCACGATATTCGATTCAGAGAGCTTCGAATTTCTGTCCTTTACCCTGAGGATGCCGTGGGAACCGTGGCAGTCCGCGCATTTGGCGACTGTCGTATAACCGAGCCGCGTCACCTTTCCGTGGAAGGTCTTGCGGTAGGTGGACATCTCTTCGGCATGGCACCGGCCGCACTGCCTTATGAGGGACAGTCTCCAGCCTTCCTCGTCCACCTTTGGTACGAGGTGTTCGAGGTGGCAGTCAAAACAGGTGGCAGCAGCGAGGTTCTTCTCCTCAAGGAGCGCCTTTCCATGGACGCTCCGCTCATATTCCTCGTATTCTCCGGCATGGCATTGTCCGCAGAGGGAAGGGATCTTCTGTCTGGCCGTGGCCGACCGGTCGTCTTTGGCAGGATAGATCTCATGGGAACCATGACAAGTCTGGCAATTCGGCGCCGCACTGCTCCCTTGCTGTATCGCCTTGTCATGGACGCTGAACTTGAATTCCTTCACCCTCGGCGCACCCCGGTCTCCCGTGAAGTGGCAGATGACGCAGTTCACCTGGGAGACAGTGCCGTGGGGGTAGCGGACGATGTCAAGGTGGCAGGAATTGCAAGAAAACTTGCCATGAACGGAGCCCTGGTAGGCAGCGATGTCGACAAAGCGAGAGGTTCCCTTGCGGCCATGACATGAAGGACAGTCATCTGCTGCGCCTGTGACTGAAACGGCAAGGAATGCCGTAGCAATCAATGTCAATACGGAGATGATTTTGTTCATACCGAGTTCTAATAATACCACAACCTTTTTTATCTTAGCAAAACCTCAAAAATAGTCAAGACGCTCTCAGCAAATCTTTCGATAGTACTGGACTCCCTACCGGGGATGATCAGTATTGAACAACTGGGGTTGGCTATGGGAGCTGCTCAGACCGGCACCACGGGAAGAGTGAACTCCCGCTGAATCGCCGCGCCCCCAAGGGGGGAGCCACGTTCATCTATCTGTTGACATGGAGATGAAGACAGGTATTGTCAAGGAGAGCATTCCTTATAGCTCGCTCAGCCTCGACAATCACAGAGCCCGTCAGGCCCCAAGCACGTTCGATTTTGAATATTATCGTGAATGCGTTATCTCCAAGAAGGATCCGTTCCACCCCCTCAAGGTTTTGGAGGATAGTGACTTCGTCGAGAGTCAGGGGCCGGTCATGGACGACCAGTGAAAACGTTGCCCCACCATCTTCAATGTTCATGACGTTCTGTATCTCTTTTCCCATGCTTGTCCTAGGGGGGACGGGTATCCAATATTGACAGCCTGTACTCTAACCTGTTTGCCTATCTTCCGATATCGTACACTTTATCTTAATCCTAAGAACGTGAATTTTCGATGAAAAATCGATGATATTTACTTAATTCGAGAAGTCTGCTGAGTGTGTCTCGGGATATTCTCGTCGGACCGTGCCATCCGTGAATATATTAACAGTCTCAAAATAATATTTACAGATGTGCTCCCTATTATTGGTCATGCCCGAGATCCTTAGTCGGGCATCCATTCTGTTCAAAGTGGATTCCCGCCTTCGCGGGAATGACGGCCAAGAATGTGCAGACTATTAT
>DASRZP010000025.1 GCA_035686305.1 Thermodesulfovibrionales bacterium
ATAGTCTATAATACGGAGAGAAACGTTGAGAGTAGCTTGTTTCGATGGAGGCTGCATTCGCCGGAATCCCCACAGACTGAAATAATTCTTAAACAGCCGAACAAACGATCACATGAACAATGAGAACAAACGGCATTATAGGGGACAAAGACTTTTTGTGAAGAAAAAGGCCCCGGGTTTTCCCAGCGCCTCATTAGATTCTTCTAACCGTTTTCTAACGGAACAACATCAAATACCCTAAAACCACATAAAGGTGAATTATAGCGTAATGCCCGTATTGCCTTGATAATCTTAGATTTGCTATACTCACCTTCAAGGTGGTTGACGGGTTTAGACCGCTTCCCAAGCTGAAGGTCGCGGGTTCGAATCCCGTCGCCCGCTCTTAAAATAAAGGGTTACGAGGGGCCCTCCGAAAACCTTCCGCGTTCTTAGAGGCACTTTCAGCGACCTTATCCGACTGTCCGTGGTGAGTAACTGAATGTCCAAATAGTCTCTAACAGTTCTAACATCTCTTATTAATGGTCTCATAATAGTCTGCACATTCTCGGCCGTCATTCCCGCGAAGGCGGGAATCCACTTTGAAACAGAATGGATGCCCGACTAAGGATCTCGGGCATGACCAATAATAGGGAGCACATCTGTAAATATTATTTTGAGACTGTTAATAATTGCTTTATCAACGACACTGCTATAAAATTCAAGCAGGAGGTGCCACATGGCAAACATCATTATTTACGGGAAGGCTGGCTGACCTTACACCGATAAAGCCAGGCGGGACTTTGGAACAGCACAATATTTCGATGTGAAACAAGATCACAAGAAACTCGAGGAAATGCTCAACTACTCGAAAGGTGTCAGGAACGTGCCTGTTATTGTTGAAGGTGAAAGAGTCACAATAGGTTATGGGGGACATTGAGGTGTTTAGATGCCGATCGTGTGTTGGCGATATGAACTAGTCATAACGGCGGAGCATTCAGCAACGTTCTCACCAGAATTAATTAATCTTGGAAAATTAGAGGAGGTGCATTATGGCAAAAAAAGCAAAAAAAGAATTGGTGAAGGTCGCACCGACAAAAACTCTATCACCTTTCAAGGAGATGGAAACAAAGTTTCATGAGATGGAAAAACGCTTTGAAGATTTTTTTAGAAAACCTTTTTCTTTCCTGCCGTCTTGGATGCCGATGATGAAAATGCCTGGGATCGAGGAGTTCGCCCCATCAATTGACATCCTGACGGAAGGTGATAACGTTGTGGTAAAGGCAGAATTGCCAGGAATGAAAAAAGAAGATATTGATGTAGCTCTGACTGAAGATACTGTCACGATTTCTGGTGAGAAGAAGAAAGAAGAAAAGGTAGAAAAAAAGGACTACCACAGTATCGAGCGTTCCTATGGCTCCTTCAAACGTTCGTTCAGCCTCCCGTCGGAGGTCCAGACTGACAAGGCATCTGCAAAATTCAAGGACGGTGTACTTGAGATAAGGATACCAAAGACAGAAGAGGCTAAGAAGAAAGAGAAGAAAGTTATGATTGAATAACGCAGGGGAAGCAACCCTTTGATGGGAAGTACTGATTTCAAAAGCGTACGTTGCTTCGACAGAAATGTTGTTTGACTCTGGTTCAGGATTGGAGGTGAAGAAGATGAAGAAAACCATACTTGGCATCCTAGTCGTTATGGCGCTCTGCCTCTTTGTCGGTAAAGGCATGGGAATAGTCTATGCACAATCTACGGAACAGGGAACGGATCAGGAATTGCAAGAGGGGACGGAGTCTGGACAAGGAATGCAGCAGGAAGGAGAGAGTCAATCTGGGCAGAGTGCGGACGAAGGCACTGGTTCAAGCCAGGGTGAATCTACACCATCCCAATAACACGTGACGTCAACACAACGGGCTGTTTCAGTCGTTTAAGAGAACTGTCAAAAAGAACTGACAACCATCTTAAATGTGCTATTATTTAATCAGCAGAAGTCGATGCCTTGGGATGGGTTAAGGCTTAGAATCAAGTTACATGGATTAGCGGCGGGAGTTGGATGTGGTGAGCAAACCTCCAGCAGCGAGGAGGATGGGTATGAAAAGGGCCATTTGTCTTTTACATAGCGTGTTAGTTGTGGTTTTTGCAGCTATTTCGATTGCTTATGCGGAAGTGCCAGTAGTGCCAGTAGTTCATTCTGGCGGCGGTGGTGGTCACTATGGCGGCGGTGGTGGTCACTATGGCGGTGGATACTACGGTGGCAGAGGCGGTTACTACGGTGGCAGAGGCGGTTACTACGGTGGCAGAGGCGGTTACTACGGTGGCAGAGGCGGTTATTATGGTGGCAGAGGCGGTTATTATGGCCGATATGGCTATTATGGTGGCCATCATTATTATGGTTGGAGAGGGGGTGTTTGGATTGGTGGGTGGTGGTATCCTTGGTGGGGTTATCCATACTATTATCCTTACTATCCTTACTACCAGAGCTATCCGTACTATCCAAGCTATCTAGAACCACCGGCCAGTGTTGAACAACAAGCTCCAGAATATGCTCCGCCAGCCCCTAAACGGGAGGAGCATAACTATTGGTATTATTGCCCGGATCCGCAGGGCTACTACCCATATGTGAAACAGTGTCCCAAGGGATGGATGAAGGTTGTTCCTTCACGTCCACAGGACAGTAATGTGGGAGATTGAAAGAGCCACCACCGAAAGTGCCAGTGCTTCTTTCTCTTAGTCCATCTCTTCTTGTAGACTGGACATCCTCAGTCCACTACTTATCCTTCCATTTCAAGGTCAATCAGTTTTTTCGCTATGGGTGGCAAGCCCCAATATTTCTTGCTGATATTATGTTATAAATAATCATGAAGAGATTCACCATGACAGGTATGATTATAGGCTCATTAGTCGGCAGCTACATCCCTTCAATTTGGGGTGATGGCTCTTTTTCCATGTCATCCATACTCTTTGCTGTTATTGGTGGGTTAGTCGGGATTTGGGCTGGTTATAAAATAGGGCAAAATTTTGCTTAGGCGACAAGACAGGCTCCTTCCCTCTAACGGTATTGGAAAAACAGTGATGATTGCCTCAACCAAGAAAATGTCTAGCGCATAACCCAAACCCCAAGGTGTTGCACTTCTTTTTTGTTTGACCTGTCGATACCCGAACCCAACAAACAACACCCGGCAGTCAAAAGCACATTCCCTTTTTCCATCATATCAATCAATGTAACCATCGGCATGGTTACAAAGTCTATCCGTATGGAA
Organism: Thermodesulfovibrionales bacterium; assembly: GCA_035686305.1. Taxonomy (NCBI): domain Bacteria; kingdom Pseudomonadati; phylum Nitrospirota; class Thermodesulfovibrionia; order Thermodesulfovibrionales; species Thermodesulfovibrionales bacterium. Next base: position 3,235 of record DASRZP010000025.1, read on the forward strand.
AGCCAAGGTATCAAATCCTCAAATTGTGAAAAAGACTTAATAGAAAATTCAACATATTTTCACAGTACAGTATTAATCTTTACGCATTAGCATTATCAGCTTCAAGGGAGGTAATGATGAGTTTGCCATTATTTTTAAGAGGGATATTTCAGAATCTGTTGTGCATCAGAACCAAAAGGCATCAAGACCGTAAGTAGCGGGGAGTCTAACAATGGCGAATATATTGGTTGTAGATGATGAAGATGTAATCAGATACGCATTGTATGAAGTGCTGGAACGTTATGGGCATATTGTTACAGAAGCCTCAGATGGTATGGAAGCTCTCGATGTCATTAATAGAAACCCCCCACCGGACTTGATTCTTATGAATCACCAAATGCCAAGACTCAGTGGTATAGATTGTGCCAGACAACTAAGAACAGTACACCCTTCCCTTAAAATCGTCCTCATGTCTAGTAGTTTCGGTATTGATGACGATGGGTATCTTGCTTCCAATAAGCATTCGTTCACAGACATTCTTCTAAAACCATTCAGACTTAGAGATATGGTCAGCACTGTTGAATATGCTTTAGAGCGTAAGGAGCAGGAAAAGATAACGTTGTTTGAATATAGCAACAGTACAACCACGATTATCCCAAGAATCACACCAAACCTATGGATACATCCATACTTTCCATAGCAGGATGTGTAGTTGGTCACACTTGACCTGACGGACAGTGTACGCTAAACTCCATCAGATAGTTTCTTTAGAAAAGCAACGTTTCTTTCTTAAGTCACCCGGAAGATCTCCATTGATTACCCTGTCCACAACACGGTGGACATCAGCTAGGCATCATTGACCGCTGGGATTCTTTTCATGACATCGGCATGTGCCTTCTGCTTTGAAGCCCTTTATTCTCTCAAGGATCACGGAATGACCTTTGTTTTTCCTGACATCCCGCTCTATGTCAGCTTCTGAATACCCGAAACAATAACAAACCGGCTTGTTCATTCTGGAAACCTATCCTTAATGCCTAATCTGCAATTCATTTTCTGCGCGTCAGACTCGAGCTTAGCTGGCCTCCCTTTCAAGTCGCCAGGAAGGCCGCCTACTTTTCTCCCAAGATCGCAGCCCGATGCTTCTCGAGTAACGGATTACCCTTGTAATATTTTCCACCTTTAAGAACAATACTGCGCGCCTGAGAGATGTCACCCGTTAAATATAGAACCCTGGCGTATCCATCGATTACTTGTGGGTATTCAGAGTCCACTTGGTAAGCCCTTCTAAGATATTGGAGAGCCTCGGTATTGGATCCCTCCTGGATAAGAAAGATCCCATACTCGACCAATGTTGGAAGATCATTCGGGTCTATAGCGAGGGCTTGCCGCCACTGTTCTACTGCTTTTCCACCTTGCCCGCTCGATGCGAAGATAGATGCCAAATTCCTTCTTACAGAAACGAGTCGGGGGTTCAGCACCAAGGCTCTCTGGAACTCATCCACTGCGAGATCCGCCTGATTCATCTTCCAAAGCATGACTGCATAGCTGGCGTGAGCCGCAGCGTCATCTGGGTAAGTCTCTACTGCCCGCCGAATAAAAGACGTGGCCTCGGCATACTCACCTCTAAAATAGTGCAAGCGGAACTTACTCACAAGATATGAGCAAACCTCGTTCCGCAGGTTCCAGTTGAGAGGTGCAATACGAATTGCCTCGTCGTAATAGTGAATTACCTCGTCAGTTGGCAAACCCCGCAGCTGGGCTTCGTATCCCTTGAGAAACGTCCCCTCGGCCTGAAACGCAGCGTCCAAACGATTACCAACTGGACCCCTCTCTTCCGTCCTCACAAAGCGGTTAAAGTCACGTCCGAGCACCGACATCAATAACTCGTGGTTAGCTAACGTTCTCTCGTCAGGAGGCACTGCGTAGTCACGGGGTGAGTAGAATTCATAGTAGGGCGTTGTGAAGGTGTTGATGGGACCTGACGGAATGTAGCGACGCAATGTCTCCTCATTGCCAACAAAGTGGACCAGCACGTCTTCAGCCGTTCTCAATCCGTATTTGCGAATGCCCTGGAAGGCTTCTGGATCAGCCTGTAAAGCTCGGCTCATACTTGCGAGATCAATATCAATGCGCTCATTCGAGCCAATAAGAAAAGTGTTATTCAAAATAAACCGCCCTATGGGCGGGAAGTACCATAGCTGGACATGGGGAAAAGCGGAAAGAAACGTCCTTACAGCCAGAGCGTATTGTGACGGTGGCAGATCGGTGGGTACCCATTGGATAAGAAGTCCCCCTGGGGCGAGCCGCTGCCTCAGAAGCGAATAATAATCCTTTGAGTATGAAAATGAGTTGGATGCGTATTTTCCAGTCGTTTTCTCATCGGCCGATATGATATCGTATTTCGCCGTTGCGGTCTCGAGATAATTAACGACGTCTTCAATGATTATAGCTGCACGAGGATCATTGAGAATATTGAAATTTTCTTTTGAGAAGTACTGTGCCCCGGTGACTACTCCTCGCGCTATCTCTACACCCACGATTTTCCTGAGCGAGGCATGTCTGGCACTTTCACCCATCAGTATGCCCGACCCTATACCGACAGAAAGCTCAGAACCGTATGATTTGAGAAGTAGCTTCGGCAAGTGAGCCAGAACCTGTTGCTTATAATCGGAATCGCCGGTCCCTCCAATGTTGATGCCGTCTACGCTGATCAACTTGTCCCCCGTATCTGCGCTGATCCAAACCTTGGTAGTCACCAGACCACCTTCTTTATAGAAAAGCACCTCATCCCATCGTCTTTGGAACTCTGATGGAAATTGAAAGGAGATGGGCATGTGTATGAGTTCAATAGCGACACCTAGGAATACTGATGTCGTCACCGTCACCGCGGCGAAGACATGCTTCCATCGTGAAAGAAGAAGCAAAATGCCTAGGCTCACGTTTAGTGCAGCCATAAGGAGAATGCCCTTTTGGATCCCGATCAGTGGCATGATGAGAAGCCCCGGTAAAAGCGCCCCAAACACATTGCCCGCCGTGTTTACTGCATAGATTTTCCCGACGGTAGTGCCTGTATTTTGAAGATCGGAAACGAAGATCAGACTCATCAGAGGTAAAGTCGCTCCAATTAAAGTAGCAGGCAATAGCATGACGGACAGTGCAATTACGAATTCCGATACGGCGAGAAGCTCCAAGTTGGCGGAAAAACGCACAATGAACGTTCGGACAACTTCGGACTTCACAAGAAAAAAAAGCAGGGGTAAAGCAACTGCGGAATAAACACCAATGAGGATCTCAATTATGGCGAAGAGCCGCAAGGGGTCCTTAATTATTTCCTGAAGAAACCGGATTCCATAGCCGCCGAGCGCTATACCCAACAGGAATGCCGTGAGCATAAGGCTAAAGGCATACGTAGTGCTCCCGAGCAAGAAGACCAGTGAACGAGTCCAGAAGATTTCATAGGCAAACGACGCCAAGCCTGACAGTGCAAAGGCCGACAGTACAATGCGATGAGTCCGACGCGACAGCGTGCCACTCACATTGAACTCGTTATCAGGGGGATGCGATGAGGATAACGAAGGAATATCGACCGGAATATCTGAGAGGACTGAACGGGTGGATGCAAGCCAAGCTATTATGCCCACAGTTATGTTACACAAAGCAGCCACGTCGATAGCTCCCTGCAAACCGAAATGACCTATGATATAAAAGCCGGCAGCAAGACTCCCGACAACTGCTCCCAAAGTGTTGACTGCGTAAAGAAGTCCAAATTCCTGTCCAACCTGTGATAAACGTTTCACTACGACCCGAGACAGGATTGGCAGTGTGGCTCCCATCAGGACTGTAGGAATGAGGAGAAGGCTAAAGGCGATGACAAAGCGAACAACGGTGAATACCAGAGGATTTTTACCGAAAATCGCATGCACCCATACATAGGCCGGAGTTATTCTGACTAAAACGAGTGACACGATGAAAGCCGTTATGCTGATTCCTATCTCATAGAAAGCATAAATTCGCAGGGGGTTGCGGCTTCGGTCGGCATATTTCCTGAGTGCGTAACTGCCTAAAGCAAGACCCCACATGAAAGCCGCGAGAACGGTCCCGACAGCGAGGGTACTTCTTCCAAAGATCAGCATCATCATTCGGGACCAAATGACTTCATAGATCAGGCCGCAGGCTCCTGACGCAAAAAATAGGACAAAAACAATCCAACTCATATTGCTAAGTTAGTATTATATCGCTTTCATCAGACGCATTGTCAATTTTAAGGCTAGTGCCATGCCCTATTGGCGACCTTCTAACCGACTGTTTTCGAAAATTTATTTTCAGACTGGCGTAGAAGATGGGCTTTGGGACGAAGTTCTCACCAGAGCTTATACAAAAGGCTGTAGCCCGCCGTGGTTGCCTTCGCATCAGACAAGTGAGTGCGTTACTCATTGGTCCATTGAGCGATTAAGGAGGTAGAATGCCATCTTCACAATCACCCCTATTGATGATACAATCAACCCAGAGATTGCAATCCCGGAAAGGCCAAAACTTTCTCAACGGGGAACAGAAAGTGAGGACTTATTTTGTGCTTCAGGCGTCGATGACAAAGGGAACGGTTTGTATAAGAAACTTGCGAGCTAATCAGACCAGAGCAGGAGGAATGCAGATGAAGATGACGAGACTCGCCATCATGCTGTTGGTTCTTGCATCGTTTGCACTCACTGTGCCCATAGCGTGGGCAGGGCCCGCCCCGGCTAAGGGTGAGAAACAGGCGCAACCGGCGAAGGGCGATTTCCTCGCCGACATGCACAAGGGAAAGGGCATTGAGTGTTCTGCCTGCCATGGCGACAAAATATCCGTCGATGACAATGAAACGGTCGTGAACAAGAAATGCACAGAATGCCACGGTTCCCAGATGGCCCTTATGCAGAAATCAGTTGGAGAGGATCAGCTCCCTGAGGGTAAGGAAGGGGAAGGAATGGATCCCCACAAGTCACATCTGGGGAAAATCAATTGTACCGCCTGTCACCACGGGCATACGGCTTCGTGGACCTATTGCCTAGGTTGCCATAATTTCGACCTCAAGATCCCCTTCGGCGCAGTGGCAGCGGAGTTGCCGGCAATCGAACTGCCCAGGGTGGAAAAGGTCCCAAAGGGGATCAGGGTCGACAAGGCCGACGTCGTGATTATTGGGTCGGGCGCCACCGGTCTCACGGCGGCAATCACCGCCCATGACAAGGGAACGAAGGTCATCGTCCTGGAAAAGATGCCGATCACCGGCGGCAACAGCCAGCTCGCCGCAGGTGGGATGAATGCCTGCGAGACGAAGTTTCAGAAGGAGAAGGGCATCAAGGATACCTGCCGGCTCATGTATGACGACACCATGAAGGGGGGGAAGAATCTGAATGACCCCGAGCTCGTGAAGATCCTCGCGGACAAATCCGCTTCCTCTGTTGACTGGCTCACTTCGCTTGGAGCCGATCTGAGCGATGTGGGAAGAATGGGTGGAGCCAGTGTAAGCAGGACCCACCGCCCTAGTGGTGGGGCCGCAGTCGGAGCACACATTATAAAGGTGCTCATGAAAAATGCCGGGGACCGTAACATTGACGTCAGAGTAAACAGCAGGGTGGTAAGGATCCTTGAAGACAGCAAGGGCCGCACCAATGGAGTACTGGTCGAAGGGAAGCACAGCAAACTCTACAAGATTTCCGCTAAAGCGGTCATCATCGCGGCGGGAGGATTTTCGGCGAATCCCGAGAGGGTCGCTTACTACCAGCCGACGTACAAGGGCATGACGAGCTCCAATCAACCGGGCGCTACCGGTGATGGCGAGGACCTTGGCGCAGGCGCGGGAGGATACCTCATCGACATGAAGGAGATACAGATACATCCGACGGTTGCCGCGGGCAGCCGCATTCTGATAACCGAGGCTGTGAGGGGAAACGGCGCTGTCCTCGTAAACCATGAGGGGAAACGGTTTGTGAATGAGATTACCACTCGCGACGCCGCCTCAGCCGCCATCCTTGCCCAGACAGGCAAATCTGCGTATATGATATTTGATGAGGGGATACGCAAGAGCCTCAAACAAATTGACGGCTATTTTCACTTGAAGCTGGTCGCTGAGGGCGATACCCTTAAAGACCTCGCCGCCAAGATAGGCGTCCCTGCCGACGCCCTTGAGGCGACCGTAGAGGCCTATAACAAGGCATATGAAGAGAAGAACGATGCGGAATTCAAGCGGCCTGACATGCCGCGGCCGATCAGGACGCCGCAATATTACGCGATCGAGATTAGGCCCGGTGTGCACTACACTATGGGCGGATTGAAGATCAACACCGACTCTCAGGTGATGGCGAAGGACGGCAAGCCTATCTTGGGTCTCTTCGCGGCCGGCGAAGGGACAGGAGGCGTCCACGGAGCAAACCGGCTTGGCGGCAATTCCATATCACAGACGATCACCTTCGGAAGGATAGCAGGGGAGAACGCTGCGAAGCTGGCGAAAACAGGGCCTACAAGGACCCTGAAGAAGGAGCCGAAGTCGTAATTTGCGGCGGGAGGGGGAACTCCTCCCGCTTAAGACCCTTATAAATTGCTTGCCAAGTATCCGGTTCTGTTTTTTGCTTTTGCGCTGCTTGAGGACAGGCATGGGTAAGGAGGAGCGCAAGTTCAGCCCTGCTCTGGTTGCCGGGATTCTAGATGGGCGGCCTCTCTCGTGAGGAGAGAATGCTATACAATACCGCTATGCGGCGGTTTCTTTCTTTTGTTCCACCTTGTCCTTTGAAGCGATCTCCTGCTTCATCTCCATTGTCGCGGGAGATGTTAGTTCTTTGGGTGTTTCCTTTGGCTCAGGGGCAGCATCAATATCCTTGCTGCCTTCTGACATTGCCTTCTTGAATTCCCTGATGCTCTTGCCAAGCCCCGCCCCAAGCTCGGGCAGTCTTCCTGGACCAAAGACTATCAGGGCTATCACAAGGATAATGATCAGATGCATCGGCTGAAAAAGTCCTTCAAACATATTGACCTCCTTTCATATACATTATAGGCGAACGCTTTGAACTTTACCAGTCACCCCTGCTCTCAGACTGTTTCAAGTACTCAGGGCGCCGGGCGTCTCCATCCATACGGCTCTTCCGGGTTGCTCACGTTACCTCGTTCTACCAACTCACGGCTCTGCTCTTTCATGTGCGGTGTCTTTTTCTATAAATCGCATGCAGAGAAAGCATAAAAAAGCAGCAATGAGGATGGCAACGGGAGTCACGAGAAGGGCCTTTCTCAATCCCCAAAGATCAGAGAGCCATCCCAGGATAGTCGGCGAAACGGCGTCGCCTAATGCATGAATCACAAAGATGTTGGCGGCAAAGGCCATGGCACGTACGGTCGGTTTCGTTATCGCCACTATGACGGTGTTCAGCGGTCCCGTATTAAGAAAAAGAAAGAACTCTGCAAAGAATATTGCGGTCATGCAGCCGGAAAAGGAAGACGTGTTAATGGCATGAACCGTGATGGGCGTACCGATAAGAAAGCCCCAACCCGAAACCGTTAGATAACCCTTCCTGCTCTTCTTCTGCAGTCGGTCCCCGAGCCATCCGCCAGCAAGCGTACCGCTGATCCCAGCCAAAACGGTAACGCCGCCAAAGAGGGCGTTCGCCCTGGCGAGATCGAGGTTATGAATTCTGTAGAGAAATGTCGGAACCCATTGTGCCAGCCCTCCCAGGGCAAAAGTCATGGCAGCCATGGCCATGGTGTTCGTAAGGAAGGACCGGCTGAGAAGCGGGGCATAGCCTTTCCAGGACTGTGAGAAATAGTTCACTTTCGAGCCCGCATCGCACATTCGACGGGGCTCGCGGAGAACGTTAAGAGGAGCGACGAGAAGCAGCCCGGGAATGCCGACGGCGAGGAAGGCAGCGTGCCAACCCATGGTCCTGCCTATGACTCCTCCGAGAAGATAGCCGATGGCGCTGCCGACAGGAATCGCCAGGTAAAGATAAGAGAGAACCCTTCCATGCCGCTCTTTCGGGAAATAATCGGCAAGAAGTCCGGGCGCCACGGTACCGAAACTGGCCTCACCGAAACCGACCACGGTCCTTGCAGTAACGAGCGCCCCATAACCTGTGGCAAAGCCGGCACCTGCAGTGGCCAAACTCCAGACAGCCAACCCATAAGATGCGAGTCTCACACGGCTCATGCGGTCTCCCATCCACCCTAACAAGGGAGCTGACACCATGTAGCAGATCATAAAGGCGCTGCCGAGGAAGCCGAGCTTGGCGTCTGAAATATGCAAGTCGTCCTTGATGAGCGGAAAGATGGCGTAGATCACCTGTCGGTCGATGTAATTCAGAAGATTGACACCGAGGAGAAGGGCCAGGACATAACGGCCGTATGATACCGATATTGATTTCTCACTCATACATTCTCATACATTTTTCAGGATCGTCTTCGAATAATCGAGTTTGACAAGTTCCTCTGCGCTCACTTCAACTCCTTCAGGATTCTTCCGAGTTCCTCAAGAGCCTTTCCTGCTTCTTCGTACTTCCCTTTGCCCATAAGGTTTCTGTAGTTCTCGAAGGCCCGTGCCGCCGCGGCAACAAGATCCTTTCTTTCCGCTTTCTTCTCCCCTTCTGCTCCTGCAGGCTTTGCGATCCTCTCGGCCGCCCTTCCCGGGATCATAGGGAAGAATCTCGACAAGGCCTCTTCAAAGGACGCGCCGTAAGAGAGCTGATCGCCAAAAACCACCACGACTCTTCTCAACTCGGGCATTTTCCCCACTGCTGCCTGGATATAGATGGGCTGTATGTACATGAGGCGGTAGCCGGAAAGCGGCACAGCGAGGAGATTTCCAAATCTCACCTGGCTTCCCTGCTGGTTCCAGAGCGTGAGATCCTTGCTTATCGTCTCGTCCTGATTAATGCGGATGCCGATCTGGAGCGGACCATAGACCTGACGGTCCTTCGGAAATTTGAAGAGCATCAGTTTCCCGTATGAATCGCCATCGCACCTCGCCATGATCATGGACACCATGTTGTTTCTCGGACTGCTCTTATCAGTGCTGAAAGGGGAGAATGGGAGGGTGAGAACAAACTCCTCCCTCTCCGAGTCGGGAAGCTTCGAGATCAGGTAATAGGGCAGGATCGGCTGCGCTTCCTCTTGCCGTACGGCGACACGGGATACTTCCCACGCATCCTCGCGGTTATAGAATACGCCGGGATCTGCCATGTGATAGATCGCATAGATGTGGCTCTGGACGGTGAGAAGGTCCTCGGGGTATCTCACGTGGACCTTCAGGGATTGTGGCATCGCATCGAAGGGTTTAAAGAGGGCTGGAAATACGTTTGCATATGCCCTGATGATGGGATCGGTCTTATCGGCGATATAGAAGTCAACCGAGCCTTCATAGGCGTCGACCACAACCTTGACGCTGTTTCGTATGTAATTTGCCTTCCCCATGGTCGGCTGTGAATAGGGATAGGTCGCTGCGGTTGTATAAGCATCCCAGATGAAATAGATCTTTCCGTCTGCTATCACATGGTACATGTCGTTATCGAAGGTGAGAAAAGGTGCGATCGTACGCACTCTGTGATTGATGTCCCGAATGAAGAGGATGCGGCTTTCGGGAGTGAGCTCCTGGGTAGTGAAGAGCCTCAGCCCGTCAAAGCGGATAGCGATGACGAGTTTCTTCAGGAAGCTGTCGATCTTCACGCCTGCCTTGCCCGAGTAGGTATTCTGCGCGTTGGTGTCACCCTTTGGATAATCAAACTCCTTCAACTTGGTGTTGACGTAGACGTGGTTGAACGTCTCTTCGCCGAAATAGATGCGCGGCTGGTCTATCCTGAGCTCGGGATAGGACGCAACGGGCGGGATGTCTTTTATGTAGTATTCGGGCAACCCTTCATGGGTGAACTTGTTTACCGGAGCTGCAACATCTCCGTAGCCATGGGTGTAGATCATCGTCTCGTTCTGAAATGTCCTTGACTGGGCGGCGAGGCGACCGATGTTCAGCTCCCGCAAAGAGAGCATGAGCTGCGTGAGCTTCCCGTTGAGCATGTACCGGTCGACATCGACATCGGGGAAATTGTAGTAGAGGCGTATGAACTGCGTCTGGTCGTTTACCGCTTTGAGGATGTCCGGTGCCCAGAGACGTATGCCGTTGATGATCGTCAGGTCGCTTTGAGTAAGATCTCCGCTGGGCGAGGGGTTGACGGGAAACTCTATCTCAGCGACATTCGTCAGTCCATAGGCTTCTTTTGTGAACTTTATGTTCCGCTCCAGATAGGGACTTTCGAGGGGGAGTTCGTTCGGCGCTACCCTGAAGTGCTGGACTATTTGGGGGATTGTCTGAAGCCCGACGATCCATATGCCGCCAAGGATGGCAGCGCTGGCGAGATAGATCCCTATGGTCCGCCGGGTCGAACTCGTGAAGGATGCATAAAGGAAAAGGATAAGACAAGCCGCTAGCGCCGCGAGGGCAACATTGTATGCAGGCAACTGGGCATGCAGGTCGGTCCAGCCTGCGCCGTAGACAACACCCCTATGGGAATAGAGAAGTTCGTAACGGGCGATGACGGTACTGGCGATGAAGACAAAGGTGCCGAAGACGAAGTTAGCCGAGATCTGCGTAACAAGACGGTGGATAAAAGGGTTTCGGGTAAAGTTGTCGAAGGTAAGTCCGGGAAACAGACGAAAAAGGGCATTTTCGGCCACATAGAGGCCCCCCACGAGTAAAAGGGAAAAGGTGAAGAGGCTGCCGAGCGAATCGACGATGAAATTCAAGAAGGGGAGTCTGAATATGTAGAACCCTATGTCTTTCAGAAAGACGGGGTCTTCCTTCCCGAAGGATACGGCATTGGAAAAAAGAAGGGCCTCGTTCCAGTGCGCGAAACTTATCGTGCCAGCGGCAATGAACAAGGGTATCTGGAGGAGAAGTGCCGCCAGGAGCATGAGCTTTGAGCGGGTGTCCCTTACCAGCGATGGCCCTACCGGTTTTGCACCGTGATACCAGAAAAAGATATTTGCCACGCCAAAGGAGATTGCAACAAACCCGCCGGCGAGAAAGAGCTCTGCCTGGAGAAAGAGCACCTTCCAGTATCGGCTTGCGTATCCAAGACTATCGTACCAGAGCGACGTGAGGTAGACATCACTGCCGATATAGATGACGGCAAGCGCCAGGGCGCCGAGCAGGATAAATGTCCCTGCGCTTTTGTAACGCATTTGCTTCAGGTTGCGTAGCGCAGGCAGAAAGAAGATAAGACTTATGATGATAAAGAAGAAAAAATTGAGCATGGAGTCTCCTTTTCCCCTATCATACGGCTACTTCAGCATAGACGCAAGTTTTTCCTGAGGTCAATGACCAAAGTCAGCTATCTCCTTCCGGTTCCATCATTGTCTGTTACTCTCTCCGACATCTATGAATTCAGTGGGAAAGGGATGAACTGACAAAAAGAGACATACTCGCACGAAGGGAGTGAAGTCCAGAGAATCCATCACTGAAGGCACTGGAAGAGTCCTGTACACCAGAGGCAGGCGCCGCAGGGGACACTCTCTACGTAGCAATCCTGTTCAAAATCCTCGACCTGGACGTAGTCGCAGAGTGCGAAACTGCAATCAAAACAGAAGGGAAACCGGTAACGGAGAACGCTCTTCCGGAAGGACCGGTAGTTCTCATCGTTCCAGATCGAAAAGATCCCTTTCTCGCGGAGGTTGCCGAAGACCCAGGGCTTAACATGCTTTTCCCAACCGCCCACATAACACCGGTAACGATGCCAGAGGAAATAACAGGGGTGGACATCCCCGTTCCATGAGACGAATGCTGCGTCCCCTTCCACAAACTCACATCTTCTCGTATTCTGAGGCGACTTCCCGGGCAACTTGATATCGATACCCTCATCATGTGCGATCCTTCTTGCCTCATCAAATGCCTCATCCACTCTTCTGAGCCAATTCTCATCCCTCATGATGAGCCTTTCGAGGTGGAGGGCTATGTCCTGAGATCTCGCATCCTCCTTCATCTTCTCAACAAAGCCGAGGACCTTCAAGTCCTCTTCGGTTTTTGTGACCTTCATGAAGATCTCGAAGTAGCGCCCGATGTCCACGCCTTGAGCCTCAGCCTTTTCCTTCCATCCTTCGTAGATCGCGGTGGCCCCGACAGTGTTCGTGTCATATGCCGCCTCCCCCGCGACGGCCCTGTCATAGGGAAGAAGCTGCGTTACGAGAGCAAAGGTCGCGCCCTGGCGCGCTGCCCAGCGAAGGGCTGCACCAAGTTCTCCCAGATTGTCCCTCATAAGGACAAACTCGATGCCGATCCGGAGATCCTGCCTTCCCCGTAAATGTTTAGCTCTGTTCAGGGCGGAAAAAGCCGCCTCAAGATCCCCTATCTCCCCGCCTTCCCGGATGGTACGGAAACCGTCACGAGAGACGGTATCCAGGGAGAGACAGATACGGTCAAGTCCCGCGTCAACAAGGCAAGAAGCCCTGCTGTTGTCCAACAACATCCCATTTGTCTGGAACCCGACCCATGCGTTCTCCGGCAATGACTTCTTCGCCTTCCGAATGAATGTTTCTAACTGCGGGTGGAGAAGG